>NZ_VJZC01000850.1 GCF_009377185.1 Streptomyces spongiae | reverse complement strand
ACGGCGGACTGCGGGGGCGGGTCCGGTGTGCGGACCATGGGGCCGTACGAGTCGCCGGCTCGGCACGCCCGTGAGGAGAACCCCATGACCGCGACCCCGCCGCCGTTCGACCCCGAGCTCGCCGCCGACGCGCGCCGCGAACACTCCCGAATCCGCGGGGGCGCGGGCAGGAGTGGGCGCTCCCGGCTCCGGCTCCGGGGGTGCCTCCCGTATGCGGTGACCGGCCGGAGTGAGGAAGTGGTCGTGCGGTGGCCGCGGGTGCCGGAAGGCGAGGCCCCGCTTGACCAGCGCGGCGAGCTGCGCCTCTGTACCCTTCAACCGGCCCGTCACGGGGTCGGCGGCGTCGACGACCCGGCGCTGGGCGGCGGTCGGCGGTCGTGTCACGGCACACCCCTTCCCCGGCAGCGGTCTCCTCACCGGCCAGAGCCCCCGAACCCTCTGACCAGTCCTCTTCGAAGACTACGAGGTGGCTCTGACATTCCACCCGGCGACGACCGGACGCCCGTGCTCCGTGCCGAGACGGCTGACCGTCCCCGTCCCGAGCTGGAAGAGCGCACCGCCCGACGGCGGCAGCCCCAGCCACCGCGCGGTCAGCACCCGCAGGAAGTGCCCGTGGGCCACCAGCGCCACGCTGCCCTCGGTGTCCGCCGCCACCGCCTTCACCCTGGCCAGCATCCGGTCGGCCCGGGCCCCGACCTCCTCCGGGCTCTCGCCGGGGTGCTCGGGCGGCCCCGGCGCGACGCCGTCGGTGAACAGGAACCAGTCGGGCAGGGTGCGGTGGATCTCGGCGGTCGTGACGCCCTCGTACGCGCCGTAGTCCCACTCGCTCAGATCCGCGTCGATCCGTACGTCGTGCAGCTCGGCCAGCTCCGCCGTCTCCCGGGCGCGCTTCATCGGGCTGACGAAGACGGCGCCGATCCGGTCCGCCCGCAGGAGCGGAGCGACCTCACGCGCCTGCTCGCGGCCCCGGCCGGTGAGCGGGAGGTCCGTCCAGCTGGTGTGCTGCCCGGACAGTGACCACTCGGTCTCTCCGTGCCGCACGAGGAGCAGGTCACCCATGGTCGCGCCCTTTCCTGTCACACTCCGGTCGGTGATCGACCCATGATCACCAACACGGTGGCGGGCACCCGCATTCCCCGCACGTCGCCCACTGGCGGCACCCGCCTGCTGCCGATACCCGCCTACTGCCGGTACCCGCTCAGGAACCGCCCGATCCGGCTGATCGCCGCGTCCAGGTCGTCCACATGGGGGAGCGTGAGGATGCGGAAGTGGTCGGGGGTCGGCCAGTTGAAGCCGGTGCCCTGCACGACCTGGATCTTCTCCCGCAGCAACAGGTCCAGGACGAACTTCTCGTCGTCGTGGATGGGGTGCACCTTGGGGTCGATGCGCGGAAACGCGTACAGCGCGCCCTTCGGCTTCACGCACGACACGCCCGGGATCTCGTTGAGCTTCTCCCAGGCGCGGTCGCGCTGCTCGTGGAGCCGGCCGCCGGGCGTGGTGAGGTCACGGATGGACTGGCGGCCGCCGAGCGCGGCCTGGATGGCGTACTGCGCGGGGGCGTTGGCGCACAGCCGCATGGAGGCCAGCATCGTCAGGCCCTCCAGGTAGTCCTTCGCGTGCTGCCGGGGGCCGGTGACGACCAGCCAGCCGGAGCGGAAGCCCGCGACCCGGTACGTCTTGGACAGGCCGCAGAACGTGAGGACCACGAGGTCGGGGGCGAGGGAGGCGGCCGAGTGGTGCACGGCGTCGTCGTACAGGATCTGGTCGTAGATCTCGTCGGCGAAGACCATCAGTCCGTGGCGGCGGGCGAGGTCGAGGATGCCCTCGATGATCTCCTTCGGGTAGACCGCGCCGGTGGGGTTGTTCGGGTTGATGATCACGACGGCCTTCGTCCGGTCGGTGATCTTCGCAGCCATGTCGTCCAGGTCCGGGTACCAGTCGGCCTGCTCGTCGCACAGGTAGTGGACCGCCTTGCCGCCCGCCAGGGTCGTCACGGCGGTCCACAGGGGGAAGTCCGGCGCGGGGATCAGGATCTCGTCCCCGTCCTCGACCAGCGCCTGTACGGACATCGAGACCAGCTCAGACACGCCGTTGCCGAGGAAGACGTCGTCGACGCCGACCTCCAGGCCCAGGTTCTGGTAGCGCTGGGCGACGGCGCGGCGGGCGGAGAGGATGCCGCGCGAGTCGGTGTAACCGTGCGACTGGGGGAGCATCCGGATCATGTCCTGGATGATCTCCTCGGGCGCCTCGAAGCCGAAGAGCGCGGGGTTGCCGGTGTTCAGGCGGAGCACGCTGTGGCCCGCCTCCTCCAGCGCGTTGGCGTGCTCGATCACCGGGCCCCGGATCTCGTAACAGACCTCGCTGAGCTTGTTCGACTGCCGGAACTCCATGCGCGCTCGCCCCTCCGGTATGCGGTGTTGCTTGGTTTTACCAAGTAGCAGCTTGGAAAGTCCAACAACATGTCTAGACTGCGTCGCATGTCACCTCGCCGAAGCTACGACCAGTACTGTTCCGCCGCCCGGGCGCTCGACGTCGTCGGTGACCGCTGGACCCTCCTGATCGTCCGGGAGCTGCTGGCCGGTCCCCGCCGCTACACCGACCTGCACGCGGACCTGCCGGGCGTCAGCACGGACGTACTCGCCTCGCGCCTGAAGGACATGGAACGGGACGGCCTGACGACCCGGCGCCGGCTGCCACCGCCGGGCGCGGCGTACGTGTATGAACTCACCGGCCGGGGGCGCGAGTTGCTGCCCGTGCTCCAGGCGCTGGGCGAGTGGGGCGCCCCCCTGCTGGGGGAGCGGCGGGCCACCGACGCCGTACGGGCGCACTGGTTCGCCCTGCCGTTGTCACGCGCGCTGGAGGGCTCGGGGCTCGTCGAAGTCCGGCTGGAGGAGGGGGAGTTCCACCTGTGGGCGGGTGCCGAGGAGGGTCCGGTGTACGGGGACGGGCCGGCGCCCGAGGAGCCGGACGCCCGGTTGACGTTCGACGCGGAGACGTGCGCGGCAGTGGGCCGTGGGGAGTTGGGCCTGCGGGACGCGGTGCGTGAGGGGCGCGTCGAGGTGCTGGGGGAGGGTGCGCCGGCGAAGGAGTTGAGGGAGGGGTGACCCGTGGGGGCCCGCCGAACCGGAAGG
>NZ_VJZC01000849.1 GCF_009377185.1 Streptomyces spongiae | reverse complement strand
GCCCCGGGGATGGGACGGGTAGGGGCGGCGGGGGCGAAACAAGGCACCCGGTCACCACTCACCCCCACCCGACGGCATACCGTGAGGAGTCGAGCACCGAGCAGGGAGCGAGGAGAAACGGGATGGGCAGCCGCACCACGCTGGTCGAGGATCTGATGGAACGGTTCCCGCACGTGCCTCGGGAGGCCGTCTTCAAGGAGGACCTGCTGAGGGGCGGCGTGGCCTTCGACGCGTCGGCGCTGAGCGACAACGAGACCGGCGAGGTCAAGCCGAAGTCGTACTTCATCTTCTCCTTCGACCACGGCACCCTGCCCGAGCTCGGCGAGGCCGCGCTACGGCGCCCCCCGGAGGAGATCATCCTCACCGGAGGCCCCTACGACCTGCGGCGCACCGTCGTCTCCGTGCGCGTCAACCCGTCGTCGCCGTACCGCGTGGCCGCCGCCGAGGACGGGATGCTCGGGCTCTACCTCGACGGGAAGCGCATCGCCGACGTCGGCGTGCCGCCCATGCCCGAGTACTACCGCCACACCCTCGCCAACGGCAAGTCCGTGATGGAGGTCGCCCCGACCATCCAGTGGGGGTATCTCATCTACCTCACCGTCTTCCGCGTCTGCCAGTACTTCGGCGCCAAGGAGGAGTGCCAGTACTGCGACATCAACCACAACTGGCGCCAGCACAAGGCGGCCGGGCGCCCGTACACCGGCGTCAAGGACGTCGAGGAGGTCCTGGAGGCGCTGGAGATCATCGACCGGTACGACACCGCGAAGGCGTCCACGGCGTACACGCTCACCGGTGGCGCCGTCACGTCGAAGGTCGCCGGGCGCGACGAGGCCGACTTCTACGGGCACTACGCGAAGGCCATCGAGGAGCGCTTCCCGGGGCGGTGGATCGGGAAGGTCGTCGCACAGGCGCTGCCGAAGGACGACGTGCAGCGGTTCAAGGACTACGGCGTGCAGATCTACCACCCCAACTACGAGGTGTGGGACCGGCGTCTGTTCGAGCTCTACTGCCCCGGCAAGGAGCGCTACGTCGGCCGCGACGAGTGGCACAGGCGCATCCTCGACTCGGCGGAGGTCTTCGGCGCGCGCAACGTGATCCCCAACTTCGTCGCCGGCGTGGAGATGGCCGAGCCCTTCGGGTTCACGACCGTGGACGAGGCCATCGCCTCGACGACGGAAGGGCTGCGGTTCTTCATGTCCCACGGGATCACGCCCCGGTTCACCACCTGGTGCCCGGAGCCCACCACCCCGCTCGGCAAGGCGAACCCGCAGGGCGCGCCGCTGGAGTACCACATCCGGCTGCTGGAGGCCTATCGCGCCACGATGGACGACTTCGGGCTGTCGTCCCCGCCCGGATACGGCCCGCCCGGACCCGGCCGCGCGGTCTTCTCGGTGAGCTCGTTCATGGACAGCCTGCCGGCCGAGGAGCGCGTGGAGAGCGTGGGCGCGTAGGCGCGCGCCCCGGGGCGTACGAGAGGGCGCGCTTAAGCGTGTAAATTCTGTGGCGGATGAGTCGATCGGTGCTGCCGTACGTACAACTCACCAGCTGCAACCGGCGGTAACCGCATTTGAACATGTGGCTTGTCAGTTGTGTGGGAACCGTGAAAAGCTCTGGGCCTGTCGTGAGACACCCTCAACTCCCTTAGTTCTAAGGTGAGTTGCCCCTTTGCATTGTGGATGCGCATCGTTCCAGATGGACGCACCTCGCTCTGTGGATGCAGGAGACCCATGCCCTACCTGCCGAAGCCCCAGGACGCCACCGAAGCCGCGCTGCTCTCGGAGTGCTGGGACGCGGTCCTCTCGTACGCCGACCTGTGCACCTCCGGGTCGGCCTCGGCCACTCAGCTGGCGACCGAGGCGTTCACGCACGGCATACAGGAGGCCCGCGCCGACGAAGAGAGAGCCGGGCGGAGCACGGGCCGACGGGCCTTACGGCTGCCCAGGATCCCCTTCCTGCTGACCTCGGTCCGCACCACGGCCGCCGCCTGGGAGGCGCACGGGCGGGGCCCCCGCCTCGATCCCGACCTGCGACTGTGGCTCAACTCCGACAAGGCCGCCCGCTACACCGGCCCGCCCCTGAACCGGCCGCTCGCGCTGCGCGGCCTGAGCGACATGCAGGAGCCGGACGCCGCGCTGCTGTGGCTGGCCGAGGTGGAGGCGCTGCCGCTGCCCGTCGTGGCCCGGAGGCTCGGGCTCGACCCGGCGAACGCCGCCGGGGAACTCGACCAGGTGCGGTCGCTGTTCCGGGAGCGCTGCCAGCGCAACCACGTCGACACGCCCATGGACGCGGAGTGCCGCAACTACGCACGGCTGCTGGACGCCGTCACCCGCTCGTCCGGCGCGGAGACCCCCGAAGACCTCTCACGGCACCTCGCCACCTGTGTCGAGTGCGCCGAGGCCGCCGCGTGCCTGCGGACGCAGCCCGGCGGACTGCCCGCCGCGCTGGCCGGCGGCGTGATCGGCTGGGGCGGCCACGCCTACCTGGAGCGGCGCCGCCGGGCCGCGGAGTCCGGGCTGATCCCCGGCCGCGCCGACCTCTCGGGCGCCGACCGCGGCCTGTCGCCGAGCAGGGAGCCCAAGCCCCGCGTCGGCCGCACCGGCATGCTGGTGGCCGCCGGGATCGTCTCCGTCCTGGCCCTCGCGGTCTCCCTCATGCCCTTCGGCGCCGAGGGCGGCGACCTGGCCCAGGGCGACCCGTCGAGCCGTCAGCCCGTCGCGGACCCGGACGTATCGCTGCCGACCGTGGCGCCGCTGCCGTCCGACACCTCGGGCGACCCCTCGGAGATGCCGCGCGCCGACGCCAGCCGCACGCCTTCCGGTGTCTCCGACCCGGCGCCACAGGGTGAGGGCTCGTCCCCGGCCCGAATATCGCACCGGCCGGTCGAGCCCGACGAGTCGGACTCCTCCTGCCGCCTCCGCTACGAGGTCGTCAACGAGTGGCCCGACGGCTTCCAGGCCACCGTCACGGTCACCTCCACGAAGGCCCTCGACGGGTGGCGCATCGGCTGGACCTTCACGGACGGTCAGCGTGTCACCCAGATGTGGGACGGGTCGTACGACCAGGACGACTCTGACGTCACGGCGTCCGCCGCGGACTACAACCGGTCCGTAGACGCCGGGGGCACCTTTGGGGTGGGGTTCCTTGCGTCGTGGGC
>NZ_VJZC01000848.1 GCF_009377185.1 Streptomyces spongiae | reverse complement strand
GCCCTGCCGTCCCCCGCCCACCCCATGGCCAAAACGGGGTACGGAAAGCGCTCCGTGGGTGGCGAAGACCCGCACGCGGACCCGGACTTCGCACATCTGCTCCCGCGTGACGCCGAGTTCGCCGTCTTCATCGACCACCTCGACGACGGCCACGCCATGGGCTACAAGGTGATCGCGGCTGAGCACCCGCACCACGGCCAGCAGGCCTCACGCGTCTCGATGGGCCGCATCACTCTCGCCGGCCACCTCCGCTGGATCAAGGAACACATCACCGTCGAGGACAACTCGATGCGGTGGGTGACGCGCACGTACTGGTCGCGCACCCGCAGGTCACCGGAATGGTGGGCGAACTTCGCCCGGGAGCGCCACGCCAAGGACGTAACCGAGCACTACCAGTCAGGACTGGCACGTGTGGAGCAAGCGGAGGGAGCTGAGGAGACCGAGGCAACCGCAGTGCCTGCCCAGCAAGCCGACCAGGTGGGCCAGGCGGACCAGGTCGACCAGGTCGAGCCGGACGAACAGACCACCGAGCAGCCCAGCGCCGCCTACCAGACCCTCACTGAAGTCAGCGCCACCGACGCCCGTATGGCCCTGTCCGACAGGGACTGCCGTTCTCTCGAAGCGCTCGCCACCGACTGGCTGTCCCGTGGCGCGACGCCCCACGACATCACCAAGGCCCTGACTGACGGGTTGCCGCCAGCTGTCACCAACCCGGGCGGACTCGCCCGCAACCGATTGGAGAGCAAGATGCCCCCGAAGAAGGCGAAGGTACGGCAGAAGGCCGGCCGCCGTGCCGTCGTGAGCCGCGTGATCATGGCCTGTGGTCTGTGTGACGCGGACGAGCGGACTGAGAAGATCGTCAACGGGCTGTGCCGTGAGTGCCTGGCGCTGTGCGAGCTGGAGGGGCCGGTGTACGAGCCCGTCCCGGAGACGTTCCTGCCCGGCCCTCGCGGCGGCGGCCTTCCTGGCGCGGACGAGGTCGTGGACGTCACGGCCCGCGTGGAGTCCCTTCGTCGTGCCGCTGGTCTCGCGCCGGGGCGGGGGAGCACGAGGTGAACGAGCCGACCGAGGGCGGGCGTCTGACCCCGGAACTCGGCGCGGACCTCGCCGCGCGGCTGCGGACGTACGCGGAGGCCGATTGCCGCTCGGTCGACACCGTGGTGGCGAACGCGGTGGAGGAGTACCTCAGCACCCATCCGAACCACGAGCAAGTGCGCGCCGCCGGTCTCGCTGCGATGCGGGAGTACGAGGCAGAGTACGGGCCCTTCACCGAGGCGGAACGGGCGGAGGCCGATGCGCGGATCGACTGGCTCATGGGACCCGCCGAGGGCGATCAGCGTGATCCTCGGGACGGTGAGACGACAGGCAGGAGCGACGTATGAGCGTGCAGGACGTGCCGGTCAGGGCACCATGGAGTCGAGGAGGCGACGCCATGACCCCCAGGACCGAGCACCGGCCGCAGATGACTGTCGAGGAGTTCGAAGAGCTCGAGCGCCATGCCCCGGAGACCGTGCGGCTGGAGTTCCTCAACGGAAGGGTCCAGGTCAAGCCCGTGACCGATGGCAACCACGATCAGATCATTGCCTGGTTGCAAAGGCTGTGCATGCAGCACCGTCCCGAGCTCTGGCTCTATGGCGATCGCGGCATGAAGGTCGAGCGATACCGCAAGGGGCGGGCACGCCCAGACGGCGTTCTCGCGCCGTTCGGATTCCCGACGGGGCATGGAGACTGGTCCGAGACAACAGGCGTGCTCATGGCAGTGGAAGTCACATCGCATGACTCCGACACCCATCAGCGCGACCGTATCGAGAAACCCGACGGCTACGCGGCCGCCGACATTCCCGTCTACCTCCTCATCGACCGCGACGACCGCTCGGTCGTCGTGTTCAACCAGCCGGAAGGCGGCCGCTACCGGCACGAGGAGAAGCTCCCCTTCGGCGCCACCGTCAAGCTCCCCGACCCCGTGAACATCAGCCTGGACACCGAGCCCCTCAAGGAGCTGGTGGACTGACGATCCTCGGCGTGAGCACAGCGGCCTCTCCACGCGTTCGCCAACGGCACTCGGGGTGTAGCGGGCTACACCCCGGGTTCGGGAGGGCGCTCCCTCGTGAGCGCGGGCCGAGGACGGAATCGTTGATCTCGCAAGGTCAACGACACGGCCGACGGCTCCCGAAGCCACGCTCACGCGAAGGACACTCCCATGAAGTCGCTGCTCTCCTCCAAGCCCGTCCTGTGGTTCCTGTTCCTGTTCAACCTCGTCGTCGCGGCGGTCGCTCCCCTCGTGGTGGACGGTGCGCAGGGGATCGCCACCGCCGTGGGCATGGGGGTCGTGTCCCTGGGGGCCGGGGTCGGTCTGCTGCGGGGGAGTGGTAAGGCGACTGTGTGAGCTCTGAGTGACGGAGGTGTCGCGGTACGTGAGTTGGGGGTGCCCTGGACGCCCCCTGTACGTCCGCTGCACGGGCCCTAACCGGCGCCAGGCGAATCTGGAGTCACTTCCACCGCGGAGAACGAACCGAGAACGCGGAGGGAGCAACCCCACCAGACCGCACTGGAGTTCGCGATGACCCGCAAGGCCCGTATACGCACCGCACTCGTCACCGCCGCAGCCGTCGCCACCGCCGCGACGGTGACCGCCGGTATCAGCGTGGCCTCCCCGGATCACAAGGAGCAGGCGGCCAAGCCCACCAAGAAGCAGGTCACCAGCCTCTTCGACAGATGGAACGCTGCCCTGCAGACGGGAGATGCGCACAAGGTCGCCGACCTGTACGCGAAGGACGCGGTCCTCCTGCCCACGGTGTCCAACAAGGTCCGCACCGACCGCGCCGGCATCGTCGACTACTTCGAGCACTTCCTGGCCAACAAGCCGTTCGGCAAGAAGGTCGAGACGCACGTCAACATCCTCGACCGCAACTCCGCCATCGACACCGGTGTGTACGAGTTCACGCTCACCGACCCCAAGACCGGCCAGAAGCGCGTGGTCGAGGCCCGCTACACGTACGAGTACGAGAAGCGGGGCGGTAACTGGCTGATCGTCAACCACCACTCCTCGGCGATGCCCGAGGGCTGACCGCCGGTCACCTCCACGGGACCCGGTCCGTAAGACCCGGTCCGCAAGACCCGGGGGCTGAGTGCGGGGCGCTATCCCCCCACGCCGCCTCAGCCCCCGATCTCC
>NZ_VJZC01000847.1 GCF_009377185.1 Streptomyces spongiae | reverse complement strand
TGGTCGTTGTTTGAGAACTGCACAGTGGACGCGAGCATCTGTGGCCAAGTTTTTAAGGGCGCACGGTGGATGCCTTGGCACCAGGAACCGATGAAGGACGTGGGAGGCCACGATAGTCCCCGGGGAGTCGTCAACCAGGCTTTGATCCGGGGGTTTCCGAATGGGGAAACCCGGCAGTCGTCATGGGCTGTCACCCATACCTGAACACATAGGGTATGTGGAGGGAACGCGGGGAAGTGAAACATCTCAGTACCCGCAGGAAGAGAAAACAACCGTGATTCCGGGAGTAGTGGCGAGCGAAACTGGATGAGGCCAAACCGTATGCGTGTGAGACCCGGCAGGGGTTGCGCATGCGGGGTTGTGGGATCTCTCTTCTGTCGTCTGCCGGCGACAGGACGAGTCAGAAACCGTTGATGTAGGCGAAGGACATGCGAAAGGTCCGGCGTAGAGGGTAAGACCCCCGTAGTCGAAACGTCAGCGGCTCGTTTGAGAGACACCCAAGTAGCACGGGGCCCGAGAAATCCCGTGTGAATCTGGCGGGACCACCCGCTAAGCCTAAATATTCCCTGGTGACCGATAGCGGATAGTACCGTGAGGGAATGGTGAAAAGTACCCCGGGAGGGGAGTGAAATAGTACCTGAAACCGTGTGCCTACAAGCCGTGGGAGCGTCGGAATGGAGCTTGCTTCATTCTCGTGACTGCGTGCCTTTTGAAGAATGAGCCTGCGAGTTTGCGGTGTGTTGCGAGGTTAACCCGTGTGGGGAAGCCGTAGCGAAAGCGAGTCCGAACAGGGCGATTCAGTAGCGCGCTCAAGACCCGAAGCGGAGTGATCTAGCCATGGGCAGGTTGAAGCGGAGGTAAGACTTCGTGGAGGACCGAACCCACCAGGGTTGAAAACCTGGGGGATGACCTGTGGTTAGGGGTGAAAGGCCAATCAAACTCCGTGATAGCTGGTTCTCCCCGAAATGCATTTAGGTGCAGCGTCGTGTGTTTCTTGCCGGAGGTAGAGCACTGGATAGGCGATGGGCCCTACCGGGTTACTGACCTTAGCCAAACTCCGAATGCCGGTAAGTGAGAGCGCGGCAGTGAGACTGTGGGGGATAAGCTCCATGGTCGAGAGGGAAACAGCCCAGAGCATCGACTAAGGCCCCTAAGCGTACGCTAAGTGGGAAAGGATGTGGAGTCGCAGAGACAACCAGGAGGTTGGCTTAGAAGCAGCCACCCTTGAAAGAGTGCGTAATAGCTCACTGGTCAAGTGATTCCGCGCCGACAATGTAGCGGGGCTCAAGCGTACCGCCGAAGTCGTGTCATTGCAGCATGAGGGCTAACGCCTGCTGTGATGGGTAGGGGAGCGTCGTGTGCCGGGTGAAGCAGCCGTGTAAGCGAGTTGTGGACGGTTCACGAGTGAGAATGCAGGCATGAGTAGCGATACACACGTGGGAAACGTGTGCGCCGATTGACTAAGGGTTCCTGGGTCAAGCTGATCTGCCCAGGGTAAGTCGGGACCTAAGGCGAGGCCGACAGGCGTAGTCGATGGATAACCGGTTGATATTCCGGTACCCGCTGTGAAGCGTCAAACATCGAATCCAGTGATGCTAAGCCCGTGAAGCCGTCGGCTGAGTCTTCGGACGAGGTCGGAGTGGTGGAGCCGGTGACCCGAGCTGGTAGTAGGTGAGTGATGGGGTGACGCAGGAAGGTAGTCCATCCCGGGCGGTGGTTGTCCCGGGGTAAGGGTGTAGGACGTCAGGTAGGTAAATCCGCCTGGCTTTGTCTGAGACCTGATGCCGAGCCGATTGTGGTGAAGTGGATGATCCTATGCTGTCGAGAAAAGCCTCTAGCGAGTTTTATGGCGGCCCGTACCCTAAACCGACTCAGGTGGTCTGGTAGAGAATACCGAGGCGTTCGGGTGAACTATGGTTAAGGAACTCGGCAAAATGCCCCCGTAACTTCGGGAGAAGGGGGGCCACACTTGGTGATCCAATTTACTTGGTGAGCTGGGGGTGGCCGCAGAGACCAGCGAGAAGCGACTGTTTACTAAAAACACAGGTCCGTGCGAAGCCGTAAGGCGATGTATACGGACTGACGCCTGCCCGGTGCTGGAACGTTAAGGGGACCGGTTAGCTCCATTTCGGTGGGGCGAAGCTGAGAACTTAAGCGCCAGTAAACGGCGGTGGTAACTATAACCATCCTAAGGTAGCGAAATTCCTTGTCGGGTAAGTTCCGACCTGCACGAATGGCGTAACGACTTCTCGACTGTCTCAACCATAGGCCCGGTGAAATTGCACTACGAGTAAAGATGCTCGTTTCGCGCAGCAGGACGGAAAGACCCCGGGACCTTTACTACAGTTTGATATTGGTGTTCGGTTCGGCTTGTGTAGGATAGCTGGGAGACTGTGATCTCTGGACGCCAGTTCAGGGGGAGTCGTCGTTGAAATACCAGTCTGGTCGTGCTGGATGTCTAACCTGGGTCCGTGATCCGGATCAGGGACAGTGTCTGATGGGTAGTTTAACTGGGGCGGTTGCCTCCTAAAGGGTAACGGAGGCGCCCAAAGGTTCCCTCAGCCTGGTTGGCAATCAGGTGTTGAGTGTAAGTGCACAAGGGAGCTTGACTGTGAGACCGACGGGTCGAGCAGGGACGAAAGTCGGGACTAGTGATCCGGCGGTGGCTTGTGGAAGCGCCGTCGCTCAACGGATAAAAGGTACCCCGGGGATAACAGGCTGATCTTCCCCAAGAGTCCATATCGACGGGATGGTTTGGCACCTCGATGTCGGCTCGTCGCATCCTGGGGCTGGAGTCGGTCCCAAGGGTTGGGCTGTTCGCCCATTAAAGCGGTACGCGAGCTGGGTTTAGAACGTCGTGAGACAGTTCGGTCCCTATCCGCTGTGCGCGTAGGAATATTGAGAAGGGCTGTCCCTAGTACGAGAGGACCGGGACGGACGAACCTCTGGTGTGCCAGTTGTTCTGCCAAGGGCATGGCTGGTTGGCTACGTTCGGGAGGGATAACCGCTGAAAGCATCTAAGCGGGAAGCCTGCTTCGAGATGAGTATTCCCACCTCCTTGAGAGGGTAAGGCTCCCAGTAGACGACTGGGTTGATAGGCCAGGTCTGGAAGCCCGGTAACGGGTGGAGGTGACTGGTACTAATAGGCCGAGGGCTTGTCCTCAGTTGCTCGCGTCCACTGTGTT
>NZ_VJZC01000846.1 GCF_009377185.1 Streptomyces spongiae | reverse complement strand
CCTTCACGGTGCCGGCCCTCTCGCGTACCTGTCCCTGGTGACACTTACCTGGCTTCACTTCCCGGGTGTCACTCCCACGGGTGTCATTTCCCGGGTGTCATTTCCCTGGTGTCACTGCAGATCGAACTCCCCGTCACGCGCCCCGAGTACGAACGCCCGCCACTCCGCCTCGGTGTAGCGCAGCACGGTGTCGGGGTCCGCCGAGTTGCGCATCGCGACGGCACCGCCTTCCAGATAAGCGATCTCCACCCGCTCGTCCTGGGGTCCATCAGGGGAGCCGACCCACTCGACGCCACTGATGTCCATGGCGTACAGCGCTTCCTTCTCCTGCTCGGTCGCCACCGGGTGCACTCTCCGTTCAACTGACCTTACGGACAGGGAGATTCTACAAAACCGGACAGGCTTCAGGCGGAGCCTTCGGCGGCCTCGACCAGCTCACGGCAGCGTTTCACATCGCCCGCCATGGCCTCCAGCAACGCCTCCAACGACTCGAACTTCTGCTGCCCGCGCACGAAGGCGAGGAAGTCGACGGCGACGTGCAGGCCGTACAGGTCGAGGTCGACCCGGTCGATGGCGTATGCCTCGACGGTCCGCTCGGTGCCGTCGAACTGCGGGTTCGTGCCGACGGAGATGGCGGCGGGCATGGCCTCGTCCGCGACGTGCAGCCACCCGGCGTAGACGCCGTCGGCGGGGATGGCGGTGTGCGGGAGCGTCTCCACGTTCGCCGTGGGGAAGCCCAGCTCGCGGCCGCGCTGCGCGCCCCGTACGACGACGCCCTCGACCCGGTGCGGGCGGCCGAGGATCTCGTGGGCGCCCTCGACGTCTCCTTCGGCCACCAGCCGCCGGGTCAGGGTCGAGGAGAAGGGCTGCCCGCCGCCCGCGTCACCGGTCACGTACAGGTCGACGACCTCGACCTCGAAGTCGTACGTCTTGCCCTGCTCGGCGAGGAACCCTACGTTGCCGGCGGCCTTGTGGCCGAAGCGGAAGTTCGGGCCCTCGACGACGGCCTTGGCGTGCAGCTTGTCGACCAGGACCTTGACCACGAAGTCGGCCGGCGACAGCTTCGAGAACTCCGTCGTGAAGGGGAGGATGAGCACCGCGTCCACGCCCAGCTCCGTCATCAGTTCGGCACGGCGGTGGTGCGGGGCGAGCAGCGGCGGGTGGCTGCCCGGCCGGACGACCTCGCTGGGATGCGGGTCGAAGGTCACGACGACGGACGGGACGCCCAGCTCCCGGGCGCGGTCCACGGCGTGCCTGATGATCAGCTGGTGACCGCGGTGGACCCCGTCGTAGGAGCCGATGGTGACGACGCTGCGCCCCCAGTCCTGGGGGATGTCCTCCAAGCCACGCCAGCGCTGCACTGTGCCTGCTCCTTGTCGAAAACTGGTCGAACCCGTGTCCGTGGTTGCCGCGTACGCAGGTCTAAGGGTGCCATGCCGGGTGCCGTCGGCCCGCATCGGCATGGAGGCTGTGACGGGTGGCACGCGTACCGTAACGGACGCGGTGCGGGCGGCTCACGCGGGGACCCGTACCCCCGCGAGGTTCTCGATCATGCGGCGGGCGCTCGGGCCGACCACCGCGGCCCACTCCGCCGGCGAGCCGCTGAGCCATCCCGAGACCTGAACCGCGAAGCCCGGGACGTGGCGGGCGAGGTCCACGAGGGCGCGGTCGAAGCGGGTGGCGCCTTCGGGGGTGCGGACGAGGAGGAGACCCGTACGTCGCACGAGCTCGCGGAACGACGGTCCGCCGCCGCATCCATCTACTCCACCTCCTCCACCTCCTCCATCTCCTCCGTCTCTGCCGCCTCCGCCGCCTCCTCCGCGGCTCGCTCCGCCCACCGCCGCACGCAGCACCGCCTCCAGCACGGCCGGGTCCCTCTCGCTCGCCAGCAGCAGGTCCAGCAGCTCACGCCGCAGCCCGCC
This sequence comes from Streptomyces spongiae, assembly GCF_009377185.1. Classification (GTDB taxonomy): domain Bacteria; phylum Actinomycetota; class Actinomycetes; order Streptomycetales; family Streptomycetaceae; genus Streptomyces; species Streptomyces spongiae. Next base: position 1,263 of record NZ_VJZC01000846.1, on the reverse strand, counting down.
CGAGGCCGGGGTGTCCGGCACGGCGAGCACGCCGGCGAGCGCCGCCCGCACCTGCGCGGGACCACCGGCCAGCAGACCGGCGACCAGCGGGAACAGCACCCCGCGCGTCGCGGGCCCGTGCTCCAGCCGAAGGTCGACGTACTCGGCCACGTGCGCGGCGGCCTCCGGGCGCAGCTCCACGACCTCGCGGACGAGTGCGGCGACCTGGCGGGCGAGGACGGGGGTGGTGACGTCGGCCAGGGTCCGCAGGACCTCGCCCGAGTCCGGCCGGGGGGAGCGCAGCCGCAGCCGGAACGCGTCCAGCACCTGGTCCGCGTGCGTGGCGAACGCGGGCGCGAGCGCGCTCGCGGGCAGGTGCGGGTCACCCGCGACGAAGCGCTCCACGGCCTGCGGGAGGTGACGGGAGCGGGTCCGCGTGTCCCGGACGAGGAGGGCGAGCGCACCGCCGTGCAGGGTGACGTCGGCGGGGCGGCCCAGCAGGGTGAGCGCGGCGTAGCGGAGCAGCTCGCAGTCGGCCTCCGTGCGCACGTGCGCCACGGCGCGCAGGGCGTACGTCAGGGCCGCCACCCGTCGTGCCGGGCGCTCGTCGTGCGCCCAGCGGTCGACGGCGCGGCACACCGCCGAGGGCTCCTCCTCCGCGAGGACGGCGAGGAGTTCGTCGCCGCGCCGGTGCGCGCAGGCCACGAGCGCCTCCGTCAGGTCGTCCAGCGCGTGGCGCCGATGGGTGTGCAGCAGCGCCTGCGCCGCCGTCGCCACGGTCGCGTCCGGCGTCGCGGCGAGAGGGCGGTCGTCGGAGAACCAGCGGGTGAGGTGCGGCTGTACGGCGGCGGGGTCGGCCGCGAGGAGCCGGGAGGCCGCGTCCAGGAAGCGGGTGCCCTCGCCCGTGGGCGGGTCGGCGACGACGAGGCGCCGCAGGAGGTCGAGCCGTTCCGCCTCGGGCAACGGCAGAGCCTCCCAGAAGGCCGGTCCGAACTCCCTTGGTACGCCCCGGCCCTGGGCCCTCCACAGGACGATCCAGTCGGTGAGCAGCCGGAGCAGTCCCAGGTGGGCGAGCGCGTCGGGTACGGCCGACAGGGTTTCGGCGACCAGGTGCGTGGCCCACCAGGTGGGGTCGTCGTGCGGGGCGGGCCGCTCGGGCAGGAGGGTGTCCACGGCGAGGAGCAACTCCTCCAGGCGGTGGGCGAGTTCGAGCGGGCCCTCTTCGCGGGCGAGGTGGAGCAGGGCCTGGACGACGGGGCCGATGCGGTGGCGGGGGACGGGGAG
>NZ_VJZC01000845.1 GCF_009377185.1 Streptomyces spongiae | reverse complement strand
GTACTTCCCCGCGCCCCCAAAGCGGTGGGCGCCCTCGGTGCGGAGAGGGCGCCCTTCGGCCGGGTGAACGTGGGTGGGCTCAGGAGGCCGCGGGTACTCGGGTTGCCTGGGCTGCTTTCTTCAGTTCCAGGTCGCGGCGGCGGCGCCGGGCCAGGACCACGCGGCGCTCTGCGGCGGTGAGGCCGCCCCAGACGCCGTACGGCTCGGGTTGCAGCAGTGCGTGCTCGCGGCACTCGACCATGACGGGGCACTGTGCGCAGACCCGCTTGGCCGCCTCCTCCCGGGAGAGCCGGGCCGCGGTGGGCTCCTTCGACGGGGCGAAGAACAAGCCGGCCTCGTCTCGCCGGCACACCGCCTCCGTATGCCAGGGGGTGTCCTGATCCCTCTCTCGCACTGGCACCCGCTGGGGCGGAACGGCAGCGACCTGCAGGGACGAATGCGACGGTTGCAGCACGGTCTACTCCTGACGACGGCTTCGCGAGCGAGAGACGATGCAGCAAGCCCTACCCGTTGTGCGCGGGCCTATGCGCGGAGTTCCGAACCGCTGGATTTTGAGGGCGACATGGCGCGACGGCCGAGGAAAGCAGGCACGCCGACGCCGGAAATATTCACGAACGTCAACGATCCAGGTGTTTGCGCAAACTGTGGTCGACCTTGCGCGTCACACGGTCGATCAGGTCGGCGATCACCTTGCCCCGCTTCGGCCTCGCCTCCACGCTGCCCAGCACGGCCAGACCGTCCACATAGACCACGGGCGCGTCGGGGTCGCCCGAATCCAGCGTGTCCACCTCGAAGCTGCCGAGGACTCCGCCGCCGCTGCCGCGCAGCGAGACGTTCTCCGGGACGCGGATGTCGACGCTGCCGAAGACCGAGATCGCCTTGATCATCACCTGGCGGTACTCGAAGATCGCCTCGCTGAGGTCTATCTCGACGCTGCCGAATATCGCGTACGCGTGGATACGGCGGCCTGCCCGCCAGCGGCCCTTGCGCATCGATGCGCTGAAGACCGCGACCAGGTGCTCGTCGGGATCGACCGGAATCGCGCCGGGCGAGGGCCGGTTGGGCACCGCCGCGTAGGCCGTGGTCGCACTGCCGGTGTGGGCGGCCGGAAGATCCCGTACGAACACGTCGAGTTCGCCCACCGTCTTGGCGTTCAGCACCCCCTCCACCCGCTCGGAGTGCTCCTCCGCGGTGAGGCGGCCCTCGGCGAGGGCTTCGCGCAGGAGGTCGGCGATCCGGTCGCGGTCGGCGTCGGAGGCGCGCAGCTCCGGCGGCGACGGCGGTTCCTGGGTGGGGCGCTTCTGAAGGTCCACGGCAGCAGCATAGCCACTCGCGATAGATCGCGACTAGACCTGTGGACAACCGGCGACCGACCAACTGAGCCTTACCTCACAAGCTCACCACGGGAGGCAGGTTCTACGCTGGTGGGCGCTGCCAACGGAGGCCAGCCGCTGTCTGTCGAGTGAGGAATGGGCGACATGCCTGAGTTCGCGTACACCGATCTGCTCCCCATGGGAGAGGACACCACCCCGTACCGGCTGGTGACCTCCGAGGGTGTCACCACCTTCGAGGCCGACGGGCGCACGTTCCTCAGGGTCGAGCCGGAGGCGCTGCGCAAGCTCGCCGAGGAGGCCGTCCACGACATCCAGCACTACCTGCGCCCGGCCCACCTCGCGCAGCTGCGCCGCATCATCGACGACCCCGAGGCGTCCGGCAACGACAAGTTCGTCGCGCTGGACCTGCTGAAGAACGCGAACATCGCGGCGGCGGGCGTGCTCCCCATGTGCCAGGACACCGGCACCGCGATCGTGATGGGCAAGCGCGGGCAGAACGTGCTGACCGAGGGTCGCGACGAAGAGGCCCTGTCGCGCGGCATCTACGACGCGTACCTGAACCTCAACCTGCGCTACTCGCAGATGGCTCCGCTCACCATGTGGGAGGAGAAGAACACCGGGTCGAACCTGCCGGCCCAGATCGAGCTGTACGCCACCGACGGCGGCGCCTACAAGTTCCTCTTCATGGCCAAGGGCGGTGGCTCCGCCAACAAGTCGTTCCTCTACCAGGAGACGAAGGCGGTCCTGAACGAGGGCTCCATGATGAAGTTCCTGGAGGAGAAGATCCGTTCGCTGGGTACGGCCGCCTGTCCGCCGTACCACCTGGCGATCGTGGTGGGTGGTACGAGCGCCGAGTACGCGCTCAAGACCGCCAAGTACGCCTCCGCTCACTACCTGGACGAGATCCCGGCCGAGGGCTCGCCGCTCGGGCACGGGTTCCGGGACAAGGAGCTGGAGGAGAAGGTCTTCGAGCTGACGCAGAAGATCGGGATCGGGGCACAGTTCGGCGGCAAGTACTTCTGCCATGACGTGCGTGTGGTGCGGTTGCCGCGGCACGGCGCCTCCTGCCCCGTCGCCATCGCCGTCTCCTGCTCGGCCGACCGTCAGGCCGTCGCGAAGATCACGGCCGAGGGTGTGTTCCTGGAGCAGCTGGAGACGGATCCGGCGCGGTTCCTGCCGGAGACGACGGACGAGCACCTCGACGAGGCCGGCGATGTCGTGCGGATCGACCTCAACCAGCCGATGGACGACATCCTCGCCGAGCTGACCAAGTACCCGGTGAAGACCCGCCTTTCGCTCACCGGCCCGCTCGTCGTGGCGCGCGACATCGCCCACGCCAAGATCAAGGAGCGCCTTGACGCGGGTGAGGAGATGCCGCAGTACCTGAAGGACCACCCGGTGTACTACGCGGGGCCGGCGAAGACGCCTGAGGGTTACGCGTCGGGGTCGTTCGGGCCGACGACGGCCGGTCGTATGGACTCCTATGTCGAGCAGTTCCAGGCGGCGGGCGGGTCCAAGGTGATGCTGGCCAAGGGCAACCGGAGCAAGCAGGTCACGGACGCGTGCGGTACGCACGGTGGGTTCTACCTCGGTTCCATCGGTGGGCCCGCCGCCCGGCTCGCCCAGGACTGCATCAAGAAGGTCGAGGTCGTCGAGTACGAGGAGCTCGGCATGGAGGCCGTCTGGAAGATCGAGGTCGAGGACTTTCCGGCGTTCATCGTGGTCGACGACAAGGGCAACGACTTCTTCCAGGATCCGGCGCCTGAGCCGACGTTCACGTCGATTCCGGTGCGGGGGCCTGGGCTGGCGTAGGGCCTGCGGTGCGGCGGGGGACGGTTTTCGCCCCCGCCGCCCCTGCCC
>NZ_VJZC01000844.1 GCF_009377185.1 Streptomyces spongiae | reverse complement strand
CCACCGTGCTCCCCGTACACATGCCCACGCCCGCGACCGCGGACCCGACCGTGGCGATCCCGAACCCGGTCCACCCCGCGACGGTGTGCCCTTCGTCGTACTGATGCGCGCCCACGATGTACCGCCCCCTGCACGTCCGCCTCTAGAATCCTTCAACCCCTCACTACCTAAGAGGTTAAACACATAAACCTCTCACGCGCTAAGAGAAATCCCGAGGAACCACCATGCAGGGCAAGCCGCGCCCGCCCGCGACCCCCGCACAGACCCTGTCCGCGATGGACCACCTGATCGCGACGAGCATGATCGGCCAGCAGGAGATGACCCAGCGCCTGGACCTGACCATCTCGGACCTCACCTGCTTCGCGTACGTCCTGGAGGCGGGCGACGACCTGCTCACCGCCGGCGACCTGGCCGTCCGGGCCAACGTCACGACGGGCGCGGTGACCGGCATCCTCAACCGCCTGGAACGCGCCGGCTACGTCACCCGCCGCCCCGACCCCGAGGACCGCCGCCGCGTCCGCGTGGCCGCCACCGCCTGCGCCGCCGAACAGGTCCAGTCCCTCTACGCCCCGTACTACGCCCGCCTCACGGAGCTCTTCTCCGACTACTCCTCGGACGAGATCGCCGTCCTGCACGACTGGTTCAGCCGTGCGGGCGGCTTGACGAAGCAGTACCTGGCGGAGCTGCGGGAGGAAAAGTGACACGGAGGAGCACGGACGGGCTCAGGCGCCGGGCTTCTGCTGCGGAGGACGGTAGGCGGCGAAGGGCAGCGTGGACGTGCGGTGCCGGCGGACGGTCTTGCGCGGCGGACGGGTGAGGGTGATCTGGCGGACGAGCTGCTGGAAGCAGGCGAGGGCTGCGAGAGCGGGAAGAGCCGCGGTCGCCACACCGGTGATGGTCTTGGGCGCCTGGGCAATGCACAGCAGCATGACGATGCCCGAGAAGAGCAGCACAACGGACCAGGAGTGCGCGGCGCGACGCCGATGGAGAGCGGCGCGCAGAATCGACAAAGTAGCCACCGTCCAGGGGCCGTAGACAAGCAAGGGCCACAAACCGCCGGATCCATAGGCGGCGTGGGTACCGGGAAGACGTCGGAGAGGGTCGTAGGTGATCACTCCGCCGAGCATGCTGACCATCGAGACGACGACAGCCGCGATGGCGACGATCAGATAACTGGTCTTCTGCAGCGGACTGAGCGCGGGCTTTCGCGGTGCGACACGGCGATGCCCGGGCACGGTACGCACGCGCGTCATTTCATCGGTGACGTGCGCCAAACCGGCGAGACGTTCCGCTGCGGGCATTTCCTCGCCGGATTCACCCGCCGCCGGCTCCGGGGGAAATACGCCGCTCTCAGCCGCGGCCTGATCCCTCAGCAGATACGCCAGCTCTTCCGCCGGATCCCACGACGCGTCCAAAGGAGCGAACGGCGGGAAAGGCTGTGGTACGGGCGCCGGGGAGGAACTCTCGTAATCCGTGTACGGCCACGACCTCACCCCGGGCTCCAGATGGGTTCCACCGATTCCGTAGCCGCTGTACGTCTCAGACATGACGGATCTGCCCCACCCAACCCCCATGACGCGCGACGACCGATTCCCCGGTCCACAGGCGCTCGAACTCGTCCTGGATCTCGCTCATCTCCGCAAGGAAACCCTCAAAGGCATGGGACGAGTACAGCAATTCAATGCGATTACCGCGAAAACACAGAATGGCGTTCGAGTCCGGGGTGGACGGGGGTCGCGGTGTGAAGGTCCACCCTCCCTTCGACGGCACACGGGCATCACGGCGGGAATCCGCGCTGATTGAAGGACCCCATGGCGCAGTAGAGGACGTTGCTGCAGTCATACCCCACCAACGCCGGACACAATGGCGCAGATGCGCGGCAATCAGGTGATGGGGTTGGGCCATACAGGCGTTTCACGAGGAGTAAAGACCGATGCCGCATGGCGCAGCACGTCCGATGTGATCTTGGGTGTTATTGGGACACCCCCGCCGCAATGTCCGCGCGAAGAATCCCCAAGACACCCGGCGCCCTGCCCACGGCCCACTCCCACGGCCCACGGGCGGGGCACACCACCCGCATCCGGCCCACCCCCACACGACCCGATACGTCAGGGCCCCGGATCTCTCCGGGGCCCCTGCGCAGCGGGGTAGGCCGCTGCCGCTGATCGATACCGAGCCGCGATGCGAGCTCGCGGCTCATCCGGTCATGTCGCCCCGCCCACTCGCGTTCCCGCGACGGGCGTAGCCGCCGACCCCGGCCATCCGCGGGCCGGGAGTGGATCAGCGGCGGTCGCCGCGGTGGTCGCCGCGGTGGTCGCCGCCGCGGTGGTGGTGACCGCGGTCACGGTCACCCCAGGAGAAGTCGTCGACGAAGCGGCCACGGTCGTTGCGCAGGGTGACCGTGTCGGAGCGGTTGTCCCAGAACTCGCGGCGACGGTCCTGGAACAGGTCGCTACGGCTGTCACGGCCCTCGCCGGTACGGACGCGGACGGTGGCCCGTCCGTCCAGGCGGTAGTGGCGGAAGGTGTAGGTGCGGCCGTCCTCGTCGGCCAGCGTCCACCCGTCCAGGTTCACGCCGTGGCGGCTCCTGTTGGTGATCTCCACCCACTCCTTGTTCAGGGAGCGGTTCGAGTTGTCGTCGCGGCCCGGGGCGTCGTACTGGACGTCGCTGATCTTCACGTGCGGCCGGTGCGGGCGGCTGTCGGCAGCGGACGCCGGCAGCGTCACCGCTCCGACCAGGGCGCCGGCTGCGAGCGCGGCGGCGGTCAGACTGCGGGCGGTTACGATCTTGGAAACAGGCACAAACTCTCCCTGCTCGGTGCGCGCACCACCCCGCCTGCGGCCAGTCGACCGACGGGGTGTGCGATGTGCGGGTGGCGGCCGGTCGGCCGCACATCCACACCTTGGACCCGTTGTGCCGGTAATACGGATGAGACGTGAACCATGTTACGAATCACCCATGTCACCGTGACTCTCCCCTGTATCACCCATCTATGCACCGTATGCACCAGGTTGACGCCCAGGTACGACGCCGACCCGTGCGCCCGTTGGCCCCCGGTCATCGCCACCTCCGCCACGCCACCCCACCAACACATGCGACGTCACCCGAAAGTGAGTAACAACCCGCCTGTACACGCACACCGCGCCGACACGGCCGAACGCAGCCCTCAGCGCCCCTGCGACCCGTCGCGCACACCCCACC
>NZ_VJZC01000843.1 GCF_009377185.1 Streptomyces spongiae | reverse complement strand
GGTCAGCGGGGGGCCGTTGGGCCCTCTCGGGAGATCAGGAGGAGGGCTCGGTCGTCGTTCACGTCCTTGGCGACCGCTTCGATGAGGTGCCAGGCGGCGCCGTGGAAACCGCCGGCGACATAGCGGTCGGCCTCGCCCGTCAGGCGGTCGATGCCTTCGACGATGTCGCGGTCGGAGGTCTCGACCAGCCCGTCAGTGAACAGCATCAGGACGTCACCGGGGCGGAGAGAGCCCTTGACCGGGTCGAACTGGGCGCCGTCGTACACGCCCAGCAGCGGTCCCTCCGCGGCCTTCTCCTCCCAGCGGCCGCTGCCCGCGCTGAGTTGGAGCCCCGGAGGGTGCCCGGCGGAGAAGAGTTCGTAGTCGCCCGAGTCCAGGTCCAGGACGAGGTGGATCGAGGTCGCGAAGCCCTCGTCCCAGTCCTGGCGGAGGAGGTAGCCGTTCGCGGCGGGGAGGAAGGCATGGGGTGGGAGCGATCCCAGAAGTCCCCCGAAGGCGCCCGAGAGGAGAAGTGCGCGTGAGCCCGCGTCCATGCCCTTGCCCGAGACGTCCGTGAGGACGACCTCCAGCGTGCGGCCGCCGTTCGTACGGGCCGCGACCACGAAGTCGCCCGAGAAGGACTGCCCACCCGCCGGCCGCAGCGCCATCTCCCGGTGCCAGCCCAACGGCAGCTGGGGCAACTTGCTCTGCACACGGATGCGTTCGCGCAGGTCGAAGAGCATCGTGCCGCCCCGCCGCCAGGGAACACCGACCCGGCTGCGGAACTGCGCGATGAGAAGTCCGAAGAAACCGCAGGCCGCGACGACGAGTACGATGCCCGGCGTCACCCGGGACGGGCCCTCCGTGTACGGGCCGAGTTGCACCGACTCCACTATCAGGGCGGTCGCCGCGGCCGCGTACAGCGCCAACAGGCTGGCCGGGCGCAGCAGCAGGCCGCCCGCGACGATCGGGAGGACCAGGACCGCCGGGGACACCCACACCGAGTTGGCCATCGTGCACGCGGCGATCAGGGGGATCAGCAGCATCAGACCGGCGAGCGCGACCCAGTCGGAGCCGTCCCCCCGGAAGTAGTCGACGGCGGATTTGCGCACGCCGGTGCGGACCCGGTGAGCCAGTTTCTTCAACCGGGCCGTGAACGTCTCGGCCTCCGCGCGCCGCTCTCGTCCTGCTGCCATTGTTCGGGACCTTATCGATCGGACCAGCTCTTGTGCACGGGAGGTCCTACTTGTCCCCCTTCCGAGGGCCGGTTCACGACGAATCTCACACAGATCCCGCGCTGCGGGACAGCGCGGACCGGCCCGCCCGGCCCTCCGGGGGGCCGAGCGAAAATAGCTCGCCCAGCCCGGATTGTCCTGGTAGGCATGGCGTATGGCGACTGACTTGCGGGTGCTGCGGAAGGCCGAGTGGAACGCTTGGTACGACAACCTCATCCGTGCGTTCGGCGGTGTGGCCGAGTCCACCGAGGAGCGCGAACTGTGGGACGACCTCACGGAACACGACCGTGCCATCGGCGTCTGGGACGGTGACCAATGCGTGGGCACGGCGGGCGCGTTCACCTTCCGTATCACCGTCCCGGGCGGCGCCTCGGTCCCGGCCGCGGGCATCACGATGGTGAGCGTCGCGGCCACGCACCGGCGGCGCGGACTGCTACGGACCATGATGCGGCGGCAGTTGGACGACATCCGCTCATGGGGTGAGCCCCTCGCCGTACTGACGGCCTCGGAGCCCGTGATCTACGGGCGGTTCGGATACGCCGCCGCCACGCAGCAGTTGAGCGTCGAGGTGGACACCACCCGCGCACAACTGCTCGTGCCGCCCGGTACGGACGACGTACGCCTGCGGTACGCGCCGCCGGCCGAGGTGATCGAGGCGTGCGAAGCGGTGTACGCGCGGCGGGTGCCCGAGCGGCCGGGCATGCTGGCGCGGCAGCCCGGCTGGGAGCGGCTGGGGCTGCTGGACCCGGAGAGCGACCGGAACGGGCAGTCGCCGTTGCAGTGCGTGGTCGCCGAGAGGGGCGGAGAGGTGGTGGGGTACACCCGCTTCCGCATCAAGGGCGACTGGGACCACGCGGGCGCCCGGAGCGCCGTGCATCTGCGGGACCTGGAGGCCCTGGACCCGGCCGCGCACGCGGCGCTGTGGCGGTTCCTCTTCGACATCGACCTGACGTCGAAGGTCGTCGCGTACGGGCGGCCGGTCGACGAGGCGTGGCTGCACATGGTGTCCGACATCCGGCGCTGTCAGGTGCGGATGCGGGACTCGCTGTACGTACGGCTCGTGGACGTGGGCGCGGCGCTGGAGGCGCGGACGTACCAGGCGCCGGTGGACGTGGTGTTCGAGGTCGAGGACGCGTTCTGCCCCTGGAACGAGGGGCGCTGGCGGCTCACGGGTGACGCGAAGGGCGCGAGCTGCACGCGGACGGACGACCCCGCCGATCTCGCCCTGTCCGTACGGGAGTTGGGGGCGGCGTATCTGGGCGGGGTGAGCCTGGCGTCGCTGGCGGCGGCCGGGCGGGTGCGGGAGGTGCGGCAGGGTGCGCTGGCGGAGGCGTCGGTGGGCTTCTCGTCGGCCGTGGCGCCTTGGCTGCCGCACGGGTTCTGAGGGCGTGTTCGGCTCCGCAGGGTTCTGAGGCGCGTTCGGCTCCGCCCGCAGGTTCAGCTCTGTTGGCAGGTGGGGCACCAGAAGAGGTTGCGGGCGGCGAGATCGGCGGTGCGGATCTCGCCGCCACAGACATGGCAGGGCAGGGTGGCCCTGCGGTACACGTACACCTCGCCGCCGTGGTCGTCGATACGGGGCGGTCGGCCCATGGCCTCCGGGGTGTGCTCCGGACGGACGGTGTCGATGCGGTTGTTGCGCACGCCCTCGCGCATGAGCTCGACGAGGTCGGCCCACAGAGCGTCCCATTCCCCGGAGGTGATGTCCCTTCCGGGGCGGTAGGGGTCGATGGTGTGCCGGAAGAGGACCTCGGCGCGGTAGACGTTGCCCACGCCCGCGATGACCTTCTGGTCCATGAGGAGGGCGGCGATCGTCGTACGGCTGCGGGAGATGCGGCGGTACGCCGCTGAGGGGTCGGCGTCCGGGCGGAGGGGGTCGGGGCCGAGACGGTCGTGGAGGGCCTGCTTCTCGGCGCCTGTGATCAGCGCGCAGGTGGTGGGGCCGCGGAGGTCGACGTACGTCGTGTCGTTCGCGAGGCGGAGGCGGACGGTGT
>NZ_VJZC01000842.1 GCF_009377185.1 Streptomyces spongiae | reverse complement strand
CCCATACCCCGCCCGCTTCTCCGCGCCATGGCGTCAGCCGCCGTGGTGCCCGAGGGCGCGGGCGCCCGGAGGACCCCGTTGCCACCCGCCACCCGTATGCCCGCGCGCACCACCCGCGGAGCCCCCTGCGCGTCGCCCTGGTCGCGCCGGCTGATGGCTCTCGTGCGCGGCTGCCTGCTCGCGGTCATCGGCCTGTGCGCGCTCGCACACGGTTCCTCCGACGCGACGCACGGGCCGCCGCGTGCCGCCGCGCCGCTGGTCACCCTCATCGCCCCCGCGAGTGTCGCGTCCGTCGCGGGCAGCGAGGCACCGCACGGCCCTCATCACCGTCACGGCGGTGACGAGTGCGCGGCGGACGGAGTCCTCCGTACGACCACCGCCGTGGCAGAGCAGCCGCCCCCCGTGGTTGGTTCGGTGCCGTTCGTCGGTGTGCTCGCGACCGTGACGCGCCGTCCGCCCCGCCCGTGCGGGCGCCGGAGAGCACGTACGGGACGGACGGCGCTCGTTCGCACCTCACGCTGGCGGATCTAGACCCCTCGCCCGCAGCCGGCCGCACCGGCTGCCGCGCCCACGGACCCGGCGGACAGGACCGACCAGCCTGCCGCGCCGAGACCGTGGCGCGAGATGAGCACGCACGCGTATTCATCGAGCGAGAGCGAACAGACATGCAGTCACTGACGAACGCAAGTACCACCCTTGACGCGGGTACGGCCGCTTCCACGGACACGACCACCGCCTCGGCCACGCCCACGAGCGCTGCCACCTCCACAGGCACCGCCGCCCCCATGAACACCCCTGGCGCGCCCAGCCGTTCCGCCCTGTCGGCGCTGGTCGGGGACACCCCGCTGCTGCGTGTGTCGGATCCCCTGGCCCCGGCCGGCCGCGGGTTCTGGGCGAAGCTGGAGGGCTTCAACCCCGGCGGCATCAAGGACCGGCCCGGTCTGTACATGGTCGAACGGGCCCGCGCCCGCGGGGATCTGCGCCCCGGCGGCCGGATCATCGAGTCCACCAGCGGCACCCTCGGCCTGGGCCTCGCCCTGGCCGGACTCGTGCACCGCCACCCCGTCACCCTGGTCACCGACCCCGGCCTGGAACCGTCCATGACACGGCTGCTCGGTGTCTACGGCGCCGAGGTCGACATCGTCGACGAACCCCACCCCACGGGCGGCTGGCAGCAGGCCCGGCGCGACCGGGTCGTCGAACTGCTCCAGCAGCACACCGGTTCCTGGTGCCCCGACCAGTACAACAACCCCGACAACACGGCCGCGTACACCCCGCTGGCCCTCGAACTCGCCTCCGAGCTGGGGCACATCGACGTCCTCGTGTGCAGTGTGGGTACCGGCGGGCACTCAGCGGGCGTCGGCCGGGTGTTGCGCCAGCTCTACCCGGAGATCACCGTCGTCGGGGTAGACACCATCGGCTCGACCATCTTCGGCCAGCCGGCCCGGACCCGCGTGATGCGCGGCCTCGGCTCCAGCATCTATCCGCGCAACGTGGCGTACGACCGCTTCAGCGAGGTCCACTGGGTGGCCCCGCACGAGGCGGTGTGGGCCTGCCGGAAGCTGGCGGCCTCGCACTACGCCACCGGCGGCTGGAGCGTGGGCGCCGTGGCGCTCGTGGCGGGCTGGCTGGCCCGTACCATGCCCGCCGACGCGCGCATCGCGGCGATCTTCCCGGACGGGCCGCAGCGCTACCTCGGCACGGTGTACGACGACGAGTACTGTGCCCGGCACGGGCTCCTCGACGTGGCCCCGCCCCCGGAACCGGAGCTCATCGGCCGCGCCGACGAGAAGGAGGCCGTCCGCTGGACCCGGTGCACGGACGTCGTCGACCCGCTCGTCCTGCGCGCGCCCTCGCCGGCGCGGCGGCCTGCGGACGTGGAGGAGGGCAAGTGAAGGAGACCTTCACGCAGTTGCGGTCGTACGAGCGCAGCGTCCAGCTGTTGATGGTGAACCAGTTCACCATCAACCTCGGCTTCTACATGCTGATGCCGTACCTGGCCGCCCATCTGTCCGGGACGCTCGGACTGGCCGGCTGGCTGGTCGGGCTCGTCCTGGGCGTGCGGAACTTCAGCCAGCAGGGCATGTTCCTCGTCGGCGGGACGCTGGCCGACCGGCTCGGCTACAAGCCGCTGATCGTCGCCGGGTGTGTGCTGCGCACGGTGGGCTTCGCGACGCTCGGGCTGGTGGACTCGCTGGCCGCGCTGCTCGCTGCGTCGGCTGCGACCGGTCTCGCGGGCGCGCTGTTCAATCCGGCGGTCCGCGCCTATCTCGCGGCGGACGCGGGGGAGCGCAGGGTCGACGCGTTCGCGCTGTTCAACGTCTTCTACCAGGCGGGAATTCTGCTGGGCCCGCTCGTGGGCATGGTGTTGACGGGGGTGGACTTCCGGATCACCTGCCTGGTCTCGGCCGGGATCTTCGCGCTGTTGTCCGTCGTGCAGATCCGCGCCCTGCCCGCCCGCATGGCCAAGGACCGCAAGGAACAGGCCGGCGAGGGACGTGAGAGCGTGCTCGCCCAGTGGCGCGGCATCCTCGCCAACCGGCCGTTCCTGCTCTTCTCCGGCGCCATGATCGGCTCGTACGTGCTGTCGTTCCAGGTGTATCTGGCGCTGCCGCTGGAGGTGCGCCGGCTCGGCGGCGAGGGGCAGTTCGGTACCGCGGCGGTGGCGGTGCTCTTCGCGGTCTCCGGGCTGAGCACGATCCTTTGCCAGACGAGGGTGACGGCCTGGTGCAAGGCCCGGTACGAGCCGGGGCAGTCGCTGACGCGGGGGCTGGCCGTGATGGGCGTGGCGTTCGTGCCGCTGCTGCTGGCCACCGCCGTGCCCGTACCGGAGTCCGGTGCGGGGCTGTGGGTGCTGGCCGCGGTGCCGCCCACGCTCGCCGCGCTGCTGCTGGCGATCGGCACGATGATCGCGTACCCCTTCGAGATGGACACGATCGTCCGGCTCTCCGGTGACCGTCTCGTCGCCACGCACTACGGGCTCTACAACACCATCTGCGGGATCGGCATCACGCTCGGGAACCTGCTGACCGGCGCGGCGCTCGACGCCGCCCGGGAGGCGGGGATGCCCGCGCTGCCCTGGATCTCGCTGTGCGTGCTGGGTGGCGCCTGCGCGGCCGCCCTCTACGGCCTGCACCGTACGGGCCGGCTGGCGACACCGGGGCCGCAACCCGTGGTTGTCTGATCAACCGGAGTGACCAGCGGGAGTGATGAGAGG
>NZ_VJZC01000841.1 GCF_009377185.1 Streptomyces spongiae | reverse complement strand
GCCGGAGGGGGTCGCGGCGGCGCGTACGAGCCGTACCGGGGCGTCGGCGTCCGTGGCCGGGCCCGCGGTCACCCGGTCGACGATCGCGTGGTCGGCGAACCCGGCGAGGGAGAAGTCGAGGTGGACGGTGGCGGCCTCGGCGGGGTTCTCGCACTCGGCGGCGGCGCGCGTGGCCCGGTGGAGCTGGTTGGTGCGGAAGCGGAGCAGTGCGGCCTCCTGCTCGCTCTGCTTGGATTCGGTGACGTCCTGGAAGAGCCAGCCGACGCCGAGGGGGACGGGTTCCTCGGCGAGGGGTGAGGCCAGGCGCAGGAAGCCGCTGCGCCAGCAGCGCCGTTTCTCGCCGTCGGGGGTGCGCACGCCGACCCAGATCTCGGCCGGTGCGGGCGGGGCGCCCTCGGCGAGTACGTGGGTGAGGGCGCTCTCGAGTTCCTCGACGCCCTGGGTGAGGAGTTCGCCGAGGGGGCGTCCGAGGACGGCCGTACGTCCTGTGCCGAGTGAGCGGGCCGCGTGCGCGTTCACGACGGCGGGCCGCAGGTCGGCGTCGACGAGGACGACTCCCCAGCTGGCGTCCTCGAACAGGGCCTCGCTGAGGGCGATGGACCGCTCCAGGTCGATCTGGGCGTGCACCTCGCTGAAGGCGCAGTAGACGCCGGCGGGTTTGCCGTCGGGGCCGCGGACGGCGGCCGACTGGGTGCGCACGAGGACGCGCCCGCCGTCCTTGGTCAGCAGCGCGAACTCGTGGACCTGCCGTCCGGGGGCGTGCATGGCGGACATGAGCCGCCCCTCGACCTCCTCGGCGTCCGCGGTCCGTACGGCCCAGCCGGCGAATCCGTGCCGTCCGACGGCCTCCGTGGCGGTCCAGCCGAGGATGCGTTCGGCCTCGCGGTTCCAGTGTGTGACGGCTCCGTCGGCGTCGAACGCGCACAGCGCGGCGTCCATGCCGTCGAGCAGTGCGGCGAGGAGGTCCGAGTCGTCGCGCTCGGGCTCGTCCGCCTCGACGGCGGGATCGGCTTCGTCGGCCACGGGCGCGTCCGTGCCGCGCTCGGGCTCGTCGGGCCCCAGCTCGTCCGTGGTTCCACTACGCCGGGAAGCACTCACCTGAACCCCCTGCAGGCTGCGTCCGCACGTACGGCGCGTCGGTTTGCTACTCAGTAGTCATTCAACTCGAACGTGACCCAGCACACATCAGCTTCCCGCAAGATTGGGGGAAATCGTTGTACGCCGGATTTCCGTCCCAGGGTTCCCCCACCGCACTCCGGCACACCACCTAGCCCAGGTAGAAGATCCGGTCGCCGTACTCGCGCATGATGCGGCTGTTCCACTCGTGGCCGCCGTCGACGTTGCCCGAGCGCAGGAGTGGGGGTTCGATGCCGCGGTCGGCGAGGGCGCCGGCGGCGGTGGCCATGACGGCCTGGAGGAGGGCGCTGGTGACGACGGTGGAGGCGGGGGCGAAGGGGGCCTCGATGTTCTCGGCGGTGAGCTCGGCGTCGCCCACGGGGATCTTGGAGTCGAGGACGATGTCGCAGTGGTCCTTGAGGTAGGTGCCGGAGGCGTTCCGGGAGGTCGTCTGAGAGGCGTACGCCACCGAGGTCACGCCGATGACCTTGACCCCCAGGTCGCGGGCGTGTGCCGCCATCTCGACGGGGAGGGCGTTGCGGCCGGAGAGTGAGATGATCACCAGGAGGTCGCCGGAGCGGAGCGGGCTGGTGTCCAGGACCGCGGTCGCGAGGCCGTCGACCCGTTCCAGGGCGGAGCCCAGGGTGGCGGGCGCCTCGACGCCGACGGCGCCGGGCACGGCGAGCAGGTTCATCAGGGCGAGGCCGCCCGCGCGGTAGACCATGTCCTGGGCGGCGAGCGAGGAGTGCCCGGCGCCGAAGGCGAAGAGCCGGCCGCCGTCGGCCACGGTGTCCGCGATCAGCGTGCCGGCGGCCGCGATGGCCTCCGTCTCCTCGTTCCGCACCCGTCGCAGCAGATCCGTCGCGGCGTCGAAGAACCGCTCGGCCAGCTTGCTGTCGCCCATCCGAAACAGCCCTTCCGGCTCTGGTGTTGCCCGTGGAACGGATGCCGATCACGGTGCGGTCTGGACCACTTCCCTGTCAACCGCCGACCCAGGACCCGCCGATATGGCCGGGACCGGGGCCCGAGGGGACGGAACGGCGTCCGCGTCGGTACGGTCGTGACCCCACTCGTCACCGCGTGGTTTCAACGGCGCGGCACAGTTGTCAGTGGTATCCGGCAGAATTGAATCCAGGGCCAGCGCACAAGCCGGGAGCCGTCGAGCCCTCGGCAGATCTCATCGAGGGGCACACGAATGTCCGGACTGATCGACACCACGGAGATGTATCTCCGCACCATCCTCGAACTGGAGGAGGAAGGTGTGGTCCCGATGCGCGCCCGGATCGCCGAGCGGCTCGACCAGAGCGGCCCGACGGTCAGCCAGACGGTGGCGCGCATGGAGCGCGACGGTCTGGTGTCGGTCGCCGCGGACCGCCACCTGGAGTTCACGGACGAGGGCCGCCGCCTGGCCACGCGCGTGATGCGCAAGCACCGCCTCGCGGAGTGTCTGCTCGTCGACGTGATCGGCCTGGAGTGGGAGCAGGTGCACGCGGAGGCGTGCCGTTGGGAGCACGTGATGAGCGAGGCCGTGGAGCGCCGCGTGCTGGAGCTGCTGCGCCACCCGACCGAGTCGCCGTACGGGAACCCGATCCCGGGCCTGGAGGAGCTGGGCGAGAAGGACGGCGCGGATCCCTTCCTTGACGAGGGCATGGTGTCGCTGGCCGACCTGGACCCGGGCGTCGAGGGCAAGACCGTCGTCGTGCGGCGCATCGGTGAGCCGATCCAGACGGACGCGCAGCTGATGTACACGCTGCGGCGTGCGGGTGTGCAGCCGGGTTCCGTGGTGAGTGTGACGGAGTCGGCGGGCGGTGTGCTCGTGGGCAGTGGCGGTGAGGCCGCGGAGCTGGAGTCCGACGTCGCCTCGCACGTCTTCGTGGCCAAGCGCTGAGCGACCGTACCGGCGGGTGCGGTATGACTGACCGTCAGCCCGGGAGTGGTCAACTTCCCGAGTAGGCACGGCAGTTGTGCGGTCGCAGTGCGGCTTCCGCGTCGGTGGCGTTCCAAGATTCACTGGCCGGAATCGCAGCGCTCGCGCCGTTCGCGTGCGAGGCTTGCGCGTGAGGCATATGACCTGAGGGCTCTTGGCCGGCCGGGGCGGTGACCGTCACGGTGGGGCCGGGGA
>NZ_VJZC01000084.1 GCF_009377185.1 Streptomyces spongiae | reverse complement strand
AGACAGGGTATGGGGGAACCACTGCGGCAGGACGAGATCACCGCGCTGGCCAAGGCGTTCGCGCCCGGTCCGCCCGCGCGTGGCCTGCTCCTGGAGGCCGAGTTCCCGCCGGAAACCCTCCCCAGCGCCTTCGGTGTCTCGGCCACGGACTTCTGGAGCATGGTCGCCGAGGCCGTCGCACTGGGTCAGGTCCCCGACGGCAGATGCCGGTTGATACGGGCGGCGGCCGCCCGGCTGCCCGCGAACGAGGTCTTCTCGCGCGCCGTGGACGGCTGCCAGGACCCGCTCGGCGGGCGCGGGGACCTGCGCGTCCTGGTGGTCGGCGCGCAACCCCACGGCCTGCGGCGGCTGCGCGCCGACCGCGAGCTGCGGATGATCATGGCAGCCGCCGAACTCGGCCACCTGGAGGTGGACTTCCGCCCTGCGGCGGCCGTGACCGATCTGCGCAGGCTCCTCGACCGACCTGCCGACGTACTGCACCTCGCGTGCCACGGCGACGGCGGCGACCTGCTCTTCGAGGACCCGACGGGTGAGGAACAGCGCGTCCCCGCCGACGAACTGGCCCGCACCCTGACCGCCTACCGTGACCATGGCGGTGTACGGCTGCGTGGTCTCGTGCTCGGCAGCTGCCACGGAGACCTGACGCTCGGCCCCCTGCGCGGACTCGCGGCCGAAGGCGTCGCCCACACGGGCGTGCTCGACGACGAATGCGCCGTGGTCTTCGCCGGCCACCTCTACCGCGAGCTGCGCACGGCCCCGTGCCTGGTGTCCGCCGCGATACTGGCCGCGCGGCACACCGCGCTGGACGACGACCTGTGCCGGTCCCTGGAGGACGGCCTGATCGTCTGGCCCGAACCGGGCCCGCGAGGGGGTGCCCCGTGACCGGCGGCGTCGACGCGGGGCTCGCGGCGTGGGCGGCGGCCCACGCGCGGTCGGCGGGGCGCGATCCGGGGGAGGTGCCGGAGGCTCCGGCGGCACCTCGTGTGAGGGGTGGGGTAACCGCCCACAGGAGACATGTACTCAAGGGACACGATCCACTGCCGTACATGGCGATGGCGTGGTCGCCCGAGGGACTCGGTGCTCCCCTGTTGGCGACCGGGAGCGCTGACGGAACCGTGCGGGTCTGGGATCCGGTCACGGGTGAGACGGTCAGGGCTTTCAGGCACCGTACGGATCGTCCCGACACTGGTCCGGGGGAAGCCGTCAGTGACCTCGACTGGTACGTCTCGCCGGACTCCGGGGACCTGCGTCTCGTGACCGTCGGCGCGGACGGGGTCCTAAGCGTGTGGAACGCCTCGACGGGCGTGTTGCTGGACTCCCTGCAGATCGGACCCGAACCTGTCGTTGGCGTGGTGTGCCTGCAGGACTTCGACGACATCCTGCTCGTCGCCATCGACAGCGATGGTGTCGTCCGTGCCTGGGAGCCGCACACGTGGCGGCTCCAGTACTCGGTGGACTTGGGGCGGGGTGGGTTCCCTTCCCTGAGCCACCGCCGGCTCGGCGACGGAAGACACGTCCTGGCCGTCGGGCGGGGAGGCGTGCATGCCGTGCTCCTCGATGGCCGCGCCGGGGTAGTGCTGGGGGAGCTGGGGATGCCGAGCGGCGTTCGCGGGTTGACCGGCCGTGCCCCGGTCATCATGTCCACCGGCGTGGTGGAGCGAGAGGACGGATCGCTGATCGTCGCGGCCGGGTGGCCGGAGGACGGCGGGCGGATCACGACCTGGAACGTGGACGACCGTCGTTTCAGAGCCTGGCACCGGGGCGACCCGCTTACGAACGTCCCCCCGATGCCGGCCTGGCAGGCGGCGTCCTTCACCGGACACGCGGAGGGCGTCCTTTCCGTGTCCTGGCTTCGGATGCCCCACACGATCCTGCTGGGCAGCGCGGGCAGTGACGGCGTGGTGCGGATCTGGAGCGGCAACGACCAGTGCGTCAGCGAGATCGAGACGGCCGTCGCGGCCAACTTCCTCGCCTGGGGCCCGGCCCGCGCGGCCGACGTCGCGATGCTGGCCGTGGGCTGCCTGGACGGCGACGTACAAATCTGGGAGGTCCATTGCCCCACTGACCTGTTGGAGCACAGGACGACGCCCAGGGCGACCGCGAGAAGCAGTTCCGTGGTGGTGACGGGCGGCGACGTGGTCAGCGCGGGGCCGGCACCGACCCAGGCCGTCGGGTGGGACGTGTCGCAGGAGGGACCGGCGCGGCTGCTGGCGGTGAGGCGGGGGCATGATGAGCAGCCTGCCGCCGTCCTGCGGATGCCCGACGGCACGGTGGTCTCCGCGGTCGGTGCGCCCGGCAGAACGTGGGTGTTCTCGGAAGACGAGAACCACCCCCGCGGGCTTTTCCGCCATGGCGAGCAGACGGTCCGGAGCGTCGCACTCGTGGAGTCCGGTCAGGGACACGTCCTTGTCGCGACAGCAGGCGAGAAGCACGGCGTCCACATCGGCGAACTCTCTGCGAATGGAACGCTCACGGAGCCCCCGGTGACACAGCCCTCAGGCTCTCCCACCACGGCGGTCGCGTTGGGGGCCGGGACCGGCCCCATCCTGCCCACGGTGCTGGCTGCCGCCACCAGTCGCGCTGTCCACATCTACCTGGTGGCCGACGGCTCGCTGCTCGCGGACCTCCCGACACCGGATGCCGCACACGGTATGGCCTTCACCGCCCGGCCCGGCGTCAGCGCACTGCTCGCCGCAGGCGGTACGGACTACTTGGGCGTCTGGGAGTCGTGGGACGGAACCCTCTGGGAGAACGCGGCACCGATCATCTCGGTCAGCGGCCAGGTGAGATCCGTCGACTGGGCCCGCCTCCCTCACGACGGCCGCCTGCTCGCCGCCGGCCTCTCCGGCGGACGCGTCCTCGTCTGGGACTGGCCGTACCGGAACTTGTTGTTCGAGGCACACGCCCCCGTCGGCCGACTCGCCTCCGTCGCCCTGGCCGTCGGCCCGGACGAACGCGTCTGGCTCGCCGTCGGCGGCAGCTCCGGGTGGATGACGTACGAACTGCTCGTCGCACCAAGGGAAGAGGGAACCCCCGCTCCCCCGTTCCGGATGGCCGGCACCGCCGCCGCCCGCACCGCCGTAGCCACCGACGTCCGAAGCGTCGCCATGCCCGGACTCTTCGCCCTCGGCCAGGCCGGGATGTGGCAGCCGCTGGGCCTCCTGGAGGACATGCTCACCCTCACGGCGACCACCCGGGACCGACACCTGCACGACGACCGGCTGGGCGCGCTGCGTGACAACCCGGGAGTACGCAGGCTCCGGGAGCTGGAGTGGCCCGCGCGGTCCCGGGTCGCGTTGGCGGGGCTGCTGCTCGCGGACGCCGACCAGAGGGAGGTGTGGGTGCCGCCCGAGGGCAGTGGGCCGGCCCAGTGGAGGGCGGCGTTCCGTGCGGTGCCCCCGGTGGCCGCGCCCAGTGAGCCGCCACCGGGCCCCGCTCCGGGGGAGGTCGCCGCCACGGCGGACCGGGTCGGTGAACGGACGGTGGCGATGCTCACGCTGTTGGGGCCGGACGTCGCCGCCGCCGACCCCGGCCTGGTCCTGCGGCTGATCGGCCGGGAGCACGAGCTGCCTCCGCTCGGCGCGGAGGGACTCAGGCTGCTCGCCGCGGCTTCACTGGAGCACGGTCGGATGACCACGCGCGTCGGCACGTCCACCCACGTTCCCGGTGCGGTCGGAGTGAGCCGCCATGGACTGCCGGACCGTCTGCTCCACACGCAGCTCGCCTTACCCAAAGATATTCTGATGGTGCGTCAGGTGACCAATGAGTTGCTGTACCGCCAGCACTCCGCCTTCGTTCCGCCCCGGCCGACGCCCGTGACCCTCGTCCTCGACACCACGCCGCCCGTCTTCGGCCGCGCCGAGGGGCTGCTGCGGATGGTCGGGCACCTCGTGACGCTGTCCCTGTGGCAGCAGGGCGAACACCCGTTGCTGGTGACGGCCGGGAAGCCCGCGGAGGTGGTGGAACTCACCGGACCGGCGCAGCTGATCGAACTGTGGACGGCCCGGACGCTGCATCCACCGGACCGCACGCTGCCCGTGGCGCTGGACACGGCCCGGGGCCTGCACCGTCCAGTCGTCCTGCTCACCCATCAGCACGCACCGCTACCGGACCCCGTGCCACACCTGCGCCTGGTCACCACCTGCCAGCCCGGAGAACCGCCCGCCGTGCGCCCGTCGAACGGTCACCACCACGTCCTGCCCCCCGACCCGCCCGCGGACCGGCTGGTGTCGGTCGTCGGGGAACTGCTCACGGCCGAGGAGAGGCGGTACCGGTGACGGACGCGACGACGGGGGAGGAGGAGACGGCAGCGATGGACCCGACGATAGCGATGGACCCGACGATGACGAGCCGGCACGGTGCGGACGAGGCGCGCCCCGTGTGGCGGCCCGCCCTCTTCGCCGAGCCGTCCGGGAACGGCCGAGTACGCTGCACGCTCTGTCCCTTCCGGTGCGACCTGGCCGACGGCCGTACCGGAGTGTGCCGGGTGCGCCGCAACCGGTCAGGTGTCCTGGAGACCGCCACCTTCACGGCCGCGGCCACCCATCTGGACGCCGTCGAACGCAAGCCGCTGTACCACGTGCGCCCCGGCTCACGGGTGCTGACGGTCGCCGGACCCGGCTGCACGTTCCGCTGCGACTACTGCGTCAACCACCGGCTCTCCCAGTACGGGCGCGCCGACGGCTCGTCCTGGCGGGGCGCCCCCGCCGACGCAGCGGCCCTGGCCGCACGGGCGGCCGAGGAGGGAGCCGCACTCGGACTGTCGTACTCCGAACCCGGGCTCGCCCCCGAGCTGACCCTGGCCCTGGCGGAGGAAGCCGAGCCCCTCGGTGTGCCGATCGTGTGGAAGAGCAACGGATTCCTGACCCGGCACGCCATCCGCCGGGTCGCGCCCGTCCTGCTGGCGGTCAACATCGACGTCAAGGCCGCCGACGAAGCAGCCCATCTCCGACTCACCGGAGCTCCGCTGAGGCCCGTGCTCGACGCGGTGGAGCTCTTCCGCGAGGAGGGCGTCTGGGTGGAGGTGAGCACACCGCTCGTTCCCGGGGTGAGCGACGAGCCGGGCCAACTCGGCGCCATCGCGAGGACGCTGGCCGCGGTCGATCCCGCACTGCCGTGGCATCTGCTGCGTTTCACACCGGACTTCAGGATGACGGCCGAGTCCCCGACCGCGCCCTCGGCGCTGCGTACGGGCCGGGACATCGGCGAGGAGGCCGGGCTGCTCCATGTGTACGTGGAGCGGGCCCTGGGGGAGGAAGGGCGGACCACCCGCTGTCCGTCCTGCCGATCACCCCTCGTACGACGCGGGCTGTGGAGCACGACCCTGAACGAGATGAGCTCGGACGCGTGCGCGCGGTGCGCTCATCCGGTACCCGGACGCTGGGGGAGGAACGATGACTGACCATGTCTTCGTGGAGGCGCTGCCCGACCTGATCGACGCCGAGGAGTACGCGGACCATCCGCACGGCGACCTGGTGCGGCTGCGGATCACCGTGACCGGGTCCGGTGTCCAGATCCTGGGCGACGGGATGCGCCCGGCCGCCGTGGAGGCCGTTCTCGCCGCGATGGACGCGCCCGAGATGGAACAGATGCTGTGCGGCTAGACGACCCGAACGCCGGCCGGACGACCGGCGACACGGACAGGGCCACCACGTCCGCCGAGGAGTTCGAGATGCTGCTCGGTATCGAGGCGGGATACGACCCACGGCCCGCCGAGGAGGACACGGACCCGGACACCCCCGTGGTGACCGGTCTGTCCTCGTGGTGGAACCACCGCCTGTGCACGGTCTGCGGCCACAGTTTCCGCAGGGGGGACCGCGTACGGGTCGACCGTGCCTCCCGCACCGTGACGCACCTCGATCCGGCGCTGCACTGCGCGGTGCCGCGGGAGCGGGACAGCGCAGCCGGATCGGGGGACGGCGACGCGGAGACCACCGCCTTCTCGGAGGGACTGCTCGCCGCCTGGCCGCCCCCGGTGCCACTGCTCCGGATCCCGCCGGGTGACTGGCGGCTGCCGAACCCCCAAACGGGGTTGCGCGCACCGGTCTGCCTCTACTGCGGCCACACCTTCCGGGCTGGGGAGTACGTGATCGTGTGCCCGTGCCGGCCCGACGAGCGGGCCTGCGGAGCCGCGGTCCACCGGGACCCGGCGGCGGGACTCTCCTGCTGGGAACGCTGGCGTCCCGACGGCACGGTCACGGTGTGCCCGGTGACGCTTGCCCGGGTGAGGGACCGTCGGACGTGAACGCGGACGGCGGAGGGGACCGCTTCGACCGGCAGCGCCGGATCTCGGGATGGGACCAGCGACGGCTGGAGAAGGCGACCGTCGTCGTGGTCGGAGTGGGCGCGCTGGGCAGCGAGGTGGCCAAGAACCTCGCCCTGGCCGGTGTCGGACGGCTCATTCTCTGTGACCCCGACACCGTGGCACCGTCCAACCTCAGCCGCATGGCACTGGTGGGAGACGGCGACGTGGGCCGCTCCAAGGCGGAGGCCGTCTCCCGGGCGCTGCGCGGGCTGCACCCCGGCGGCCGCGCCGAGTCGCGCACCGCCGACCTGGTCACCGGAGTCGGCCTCGGTGAGCTCGCCGACGCCGATGTCGTGCTCGGCTGCCTCGACTCCCGCGGGGCCAGGCTTCGGCTCCTCGGCCGCTGCGCGCTCGTGGACGCGACGCTGATCGACGGCGGCACAGAACCCTGGGGCGGTGAGGTGCGCCTGCGCCGGACGGCGGATGAACCCTGCTACAGCTGTGCGCTCCCGGCCGGGGACCGGTCCACGGGCGACCAGCCGTGGAGCTGCCAGGACCTCGCCGAGGCGGGCCCCGCCGCGTCCTCGATCGCCTCCACCGCGCTGATCGCGTCCTGGATGTCGCTGGCGGCGCTGCGCGTCCTCCTCGGCCTTCCGGTGCCGTACTCCCTGCTCAGGGTGGACGCACCCACGGGCGTGAGCACACCGGTGGCCGTACGGCGCGACCCGGACTGTCCCCGGCATCGTCCGCTCGGCGAACCCGTCGGAACGCTGTCCGTCTCCTGCCGGGCCACCGTGGGCGAACTGCTCACCCTGCTGGAGCCGGACGAGGAGCCCCTTTCCTGGACCGAGTTCGTCGTAACCAGGGCCTGCCCCTCATGCGGCCATTATGCTGAAAAAAGGCGAATAAACAGTACTCCACTGGATATTGATGATTTGTCATGTCATCAGTGTGGCTGTCTGGTCAGGCCCGGATACAGCCAGCGGCTGCGCATGGCGGACCAGGACGCGCGGCTCGACGCACTGGGCATCGCTCCGGAGGAGATCCTGTCGGTCCGCCGGCCGGAGGGGGGATACGCATGGCGACGTCTGGAGAGATGAGTCGGCCGCCGAGGCGGGGACGGTCGGGACGGGCGCGCGCCCAGGACATACCGATCACGACCGAGGACCGCAGGCTGCTGCTGCAAGTGGTCTCCGTCATCTACCGGAACATGGACGCGGCCAGACTGCTGCTGGACAGCATCGGCTTCCCGTCGAGCCAGGTGCCGCAGTTCACCAGCTCCATCAACTTCTGGAACGAGATCTTCTTCCAGATGGACCAGGGAGCGGTGGCCGCGCCCTACCGCCAGACACTCGAAACGGCCCTCCAGACGTACGGCTCCCACCCCGACCTGCTCGACCTCGCCGAACAGTACGGCCTGGTGGAGGCGGCGCCCGACGAGGCGGGAACCGAACCGGCGGACACCACCCCGACCTGCCACGTCATCGTGCGCGCCGAGAACGAGGAGACCCGTCAGGCCGCGTGGCACCTGCTGGCCGAGGCGGGACAGGACCCCACGGAGGTGTGGTCCACGGCGCACGCGGTCTCGTACCAGGTCTCCGAGACCGACCCGTCCGCGCTGCGCGGACAACTGGAGCGCACCGACCTCGGCTGGACCGTCGTCCCGCCGGGCCGGCCCGACCACCTCCTGAACCTCCTCTACGTCCAGGGCCCCGACGGCCGCCAGTGGCGGATCACCGACGCCCCGGCCGCGCAGACCGTCGGCAACGTCGCGGCCGGGATCGTCGAGCAGTACCCGGGGATGGACACCAGCGTGCCCACCGTCATCGACCACGACGGCCCGGGAGGCGTGCGCCGCAGACTGAATCCCGACAACACACTGGACGAGGAAGGCGTGCGCGACGGCGACAGGATGCACGTCGGTTTCGAGGCGACCGCGGGGGCGACCCACCCGCTGGGGCGGCAGGACGCCCTCTACCGGGTACGCAACCAGATCCTCCGCTTCGCCGAGCAGAACACCGTCCTGGAGATACGGGTCAACTCGACGACCCTGCCCACGGAGTACCAACTGCGCTTCGACCGGCCCAGCTTCGGGCCGCCGGCGGCGCGCGGCGGCGGCCCTGTTCGCGTCGACCGGCACGCGGTCCTGATCCAGCTCGGGCCGGAGTTCCCGGACACCGCGCCGTACGTCTTCTGGGAGACACCCCTCTTCCACCCGAACGTCTTCCCCAACTACGACTGCGAGCTGTTCCGCGCCCACCCGAAGAGCCGGGGCGCCGTATGCCTCGGAGACCTCGCCGAGTCCTACGTCCCGTCACTGGACTTCGGGGACGTGTGCCGGGTCCTGATCGACATCGCGGCCTACCGCAACTACGGCATCGAAGTGGAGGACGGTCCCATCGACGCGCGCGGAGAGTTCGCCACGCACACCAACTTCTTCGATCCTCTGGCGGCGCGGTGGGCCAGGAGCGAGGAGGGCAGACGGAGCATCGCGGACATCGGCGGCTTCCCCGAACACCGAGTACGAGGCCGCCGCGTCCAGTACCGCAACGTGGTGGAAGCGGTCGACGGGACATGACGACCCTCCAGGTCGAGCTGTTCCGCAGCGACGACTACGTGAGCGCGGGGCAGGTGCCCCTGCTGCCGCTGCTGCGCCGGGTCTTCGAGCCACTGATCGGCCAGTCCCTGGCGGGTACCCGGTTCGAGCTGCTGTTCCTCCCCGTGGCCGACAGCCGCAGGCTCTCCGGCCCGCCCTCGCTGGTCAACCTGCGCAGCAGCCACGGATACGTCCAGGTGCGCATCCTCCACAACGGCACCGTGGTGTACCAGCACCCCCACTCCGTACGGGAGATCATCGCTCGTCCGCTGCAGCAACTGCTGGTCGACCGCGGGCCGCAGGAGTCCCACTGGGGATTCGGGGTGCGCGGCCCGGGGCTTGACCGGATCGCTCTGGTACGGCCCGTTCCGGACGTCGTGAACCAGGTCGACATCTCGCGCGGCGGACGCGGGGCCCGGCTCTTCCACGTGGAGGAGGTTCGCAGTCCCGAACCGCCCCACGCGGACCTGGCGTCACTCGGCGTCGACGAGCCGAAGCCCCAGGAAGAGCAGGACGAGACGTCGCGCATCGGGGTGGTCGTCGCACCCTCGGTCGTGCGGGAGCTCGTCGGTGAGCTGCCCTTCTCGTCGGAGGTCGAGGAAGGAGGCTTTCTCGCCGGACACGTCTACCGCGACCAGCACCGCCCCGAGGGGCATCTCGTGCGTGTGAACGCGGCACTTCCCGCCGAGCGCACCGGTGCGTCCATGTTCCACTTCACGTTCACCGGCGAGAGCTTCCTGCGCATCAGCGCACTCCTCGCCTCCCGCGGCCGCGACGAACAACTGCTCGGCTGGTACCACACCCACCTCTTCCAGGCCACCAGCGCGATAGGACTGTCCTCCATCGACGTCGATCTGCACACCTCGACCTTCCACCAGGCGTGGCAGGTGGCGGCACTCGTCAACATCTCCGCGGACGGCGGGCGGATGCTGCGCTTCTACCACGCCGACGGCCGCGAGATGAGGCAGGCACCGTACTGGGTGGCACGCCGATGAACGCCGAGACGACCGCACTGCGCGTACTGACCTGGACGGCGGCGCCGCAGGGGCAGCCACCCCACGGCCCGCTGTGGGACGTCACCGGCCTGCGGGACCCGGGGGAACCCGTGCGCTCCCGGCTCGCCGAGACCGCCCGCACCATGGCCGCACGGCTCGGCGCCGGGAATCCACCGCTCGGAGAGCGGAACCCCACCGTCGGTACCGGTGCCCTGCTGCTGGCCGCCGCCATCGGTGGCAGGGGGCAGCCGGCCGCCGCGCGGGCACTGGCCGAGGCCGCGGGCCGACGGTTCCCGTCCCGGCGCTCCCCGCACACGGCCAGGTGGTACGACGCCCTGGCCCGGCACGCCGTGGTGGCACCGGCGGTGCTCGCGCTGGGGCCCGGAAACGGTGCCGCCCGGCGGGCCACGCCCGCACCGGCCACCGGCGCGGTGCACGCGGTGGACGGCCCGCCGACGGACAGCGCGCCGATCGAGGAGACCCTGCTGGGACTCTCGCCGCTCACCGCCGTACTGCACCGCCCGTCCCACCGCAGACTCAGAGGCGGCCTGACCGCGGCGGAACGCGGCACGGCGGCCCTGCTCCTGACTCGGGCGCGCGGCCGGGAGATGCTCATCGGCGCTCTGTCCCGCTGGTCCCCCGATCCTGCCGTGCTGAAGTGGCGTACCGAACTCGTCACCCAGCTCGACGAACAGGACCCCGAACTGATCCTGGACGTGTGCACCGCGGCCCGTCTGCGCCACGCGGACCAGTGGGACACCCGGCTGCGCACGGCCGCCAAGAGTCTGATGCTGGACGGTCCGGCGGACCACCTGGCCCTGGCCACGGCCCGGTTCTGGGCGCCGCTCGCCACCAAGCGGCGCGACGGAACCGACCTCGCCCGCGCCCGGCCGCTCCTCAAGGGCTACGAGCAGGCCATCCGTCTCGTCCACCAGTACGGCCTCTCCAGGGCAGGAACCGCATGACTCCACCGCGCAGACGAACTCTCACCTTCGCTCCCGTCGATCCACGGGGATTCGAGTCCCGGCACCTCATGGCCGCGCTCGACGCCCCGGACCTGACCCTGGGCGAACTCCTCGACGAATACCCCGCCCTGAGCCTGGAGCCGATCCGTCCGGAACTGCTCCGCCTCAAGCTCACCTCACTGGTCATCACCTCGGTGGCCGAACCGGACCCGACCCGGCCCCTGTACCTCGTACCCGGCAGCGCTCTGTCCGGCCTCGGCGGCACCGGGGCACCCAACGGGGCGGCCGGTGGCGACAGTTCGGGCGAACACGAGGGCGACGACACATCGGCCCCGTCCGGCACCGCGGACTCCGGGCCGCCCGACGAGGCCCCCCTGCCCGCCGCCGGACATCCTGAACGGCTCAGCGAACGGCAGGCCGTCCTGGCGGCCCACGACATCGACATCAACACGGCCGCCACCTATCTCGCCAGCGGCCTGTCCGTCCTGGTCCGTTGCGAGAAACTCCTCGTCGAGCATCTCGCCGGAGAGATCGCCGGCCGCTCCGGACGGCCCCGGCGCATGGTGCGTGTGGCCGGCGGCGGTTCGGGCACCCCCGACCCGATACGGCAGCTCGCCCCGGACCGGCGCGCGGCGCTGATGACATCGCTGCAGACCGAGGTGGCCCAGGCGCAGTCCGGAGACGTCGTCGTCATCCCGCACCTGGATCTGCTGGCCGGCGGCAGCGACGCCGCCCTCAGCGGCGAGGCCCGGGAACTGACGGACGTCGTCTACGAACGCAGCGGTACCGTCCTGCTGGCCTTCACGGACCCCTCCCTGGTGATCCCCGAAGTACTGGCCAACCGCTTCGACGTCCGCCTCGCGATGGACATCCTGCCCAGGCTGGTGCCCGTCGCGGGAGAGGGGACGGCTCCCATCGGACAGGCGCTGGTCACGCGGGACGAGGCCGAACTCTTCGAGGGGTTCGAGGCCGTCGAGCTCTACAAACACGTCGCCGGCATGAACCCGGTGAGGCTGCGCCACGCGCTTCACTTCGCCCGCGGCCGGCGCCGCGGCACCCACCAGGACGAGAACGGGGCGCCGGAGAAGGACAGGCCGCGTTTCGACGACCTGCTGCACGAGCTGCGCATGTTCAAGGCGCGCACGTCCAGCTCCTTCGAGATCCCGAACGTACCCCTGTCGCAGATCGGCGGATACCACGACGTCAAGCAGGAGCTGACAAGGGCGGTGGAGATCATCGGCGGGGCCGTCTCCGACCGGTACGGTCTGTCCCCGCAGCTCGCCCATGACCTGGTGCCGCGTGGCTTCATCTTCCACGGGCCCCCCGGTACCGGGAAGACACTGTTCGCCAAGGCCGTCGCCAGCATGCTGGGCGGCACCATCCAGGTCGTCTCGGGCCCCGAGGTCACCGACATGTACGTCGGTGAGAGCGAGCGCAAGATCCGGGAGATCTTCGCGGAGGCCCGCCGCAACGCGCCCGCGGTGCTGGTGTTCGACGAGTTCGACTCCATCGCCGCCCGCCGCAGCGGTCGCGAGGACGGCGGCAGCCGGGCCGGCAACGCGATCGTGGCGCAGCTCCTCACCGAACTCGACGGCTTCCGCCCCGACGTGCCCGTCCTCATCATCGGAACCACCAACCGCATCGACCTGATCGACGACGCCCTGCTGCGCCCCAGCCGCTTCAGGCCCGTCAAGATCGACCTGCCGGACGAGGAGGCCCGCCGCGCGATCGCGGCCGTGCACGCGCGCCACTTCGAGATCTCCGCGACCGACGTCCTCCTGGACGCCATCGCACGGGCCACCGAGGGCATGAACGGCGACGAGATCCGCTCGCTGTTCCGCGACGCCCGGGCCGACCAGCTGGTGGGCCCCGGCCGTCGCGCGCCGGACGCACGGCGCCTGGGCGAACTCATCGGCCAGCTGCGCCTGGCCCGGCAACAGCGCGAACTCGACAAGGCCCAGCCGGTCGGAAGCCCCCCGGAGGGCGCCCGGCGAGGACTCTCCCTGCTGATCACCGGGGGAGGGAGCGCGTCCGCCGGTGTCGTACAGGTCGGGGAGGACGCCCCCGAGGACACCGCGGAGGAGGAACCCGCACCGTGACCACCGAAACGGACATCGACCAGGCCGTCCGACTCCTCGCCCTCGGCTACACCAACCGCCTCGACGAGCTCAAACAGCACTTCGTCGGCCGGGACGAGGTCGTCGACCTGCTGGGTCTCGCCTCCCTCTGCCAGGAACACATCCTGGTCATCGGACCACCCGGCACGGCCAAGACAGGACTCCTCGACCGGTTCTGCCAGATGCTGGACACCCGGCCGTTCCACTATCTGCTGACCCGCTTCACCGAGCCCGCCGAACTGTTCGGTCCTCTCAACATCGAGCGGTTCCAACAGGAGAGCGTCTTCGAGGTCAACACCGAAGGCATGCTTCCCGAGGCCCGGATGGCCTTCCTCGACGAGGTGTTCCAGGGCAGCTCCGCCATCCTCAACACTCTGCTCACCCTCATCAACGAGCGCACCTTCCACACCGGCCGCAAGATCGTCCGCACCCCTCTGATCACCCTGGTCGGCTCCTCCAACGAGATCCCCGCCGACCCGGTGCTCGCCGCGTTCAGTGACCGCTTCCTGCTGCGCTGCACCCTCGACTACGTGAAGGACGACGAGGTCGACGACGTACTGACCCTGGGCTGGAGGAACGAGCAGGGACGCATCGCACGCGACCCGCTCGGTGAAGGGGACGGCCGGCTCACCGAGGAGGACCGCACGAGGGTGAGCGTCTCCCCTCACGATCTGCGCACCCTGCAGCGGGCGGTGGCCGACGTCGACGTGTCGGACATCCGTCGCGGCTACACCAGGATCCTCCAGGACTTCCGGGCCGAGGGCATCGCCTTCTCCGACCGGCGTGCCGTCCGTGCGCAGAAGGTGTTCGCGGCCTCCGCGCTTCTCGCCGGCCGCGGCCGGGCGGCGGTCTCCGACCTCGCGCACCTCGTCCACCTGTGGACCGATCCGCGCGACGAACCGTCGATCCGGCGGATCGTCGCGGACCACGGAGTCCCGGTCCAGGAGACCGGTGTCCGCATCCGCGAGCTCTTCGAGATCCTCCAGGTCGACCTCCAGGAGATCGTCGCCCGCAGGGACCAGGCCGACTCGCGCGAGCAGCTCCACGAACTCATGCGGCGGACCCAGCGGCTCGCCGCGGAGCTGCGCCGTGACCACCCCGCCGAACACGAAGCGCTGCGCACGGTGCAGCGCGAACAACGCACGACCGTCGAACTGTTCCGCGAGTTGTACGGCGACGAAGGGCTTTACTGATGTGCAATCCCCGACGAGTCCGGGTCCGCGCCACCCGAGAACTCGCCCATGCCTGGGAGCAGGAGATCCGCCGCCGGGTGACCCGCACGGGCGAGGCACAGGGCGAGGCCCGGATCCGCGAACCGCTCGGCGAGAGCGTCGGCGCCCCCGCCCTCGCGGCGCTGCCCGCCGTGCTCGCCCGGACACCGGGCTGGGAACAGGATGAGGACGGGCTCTTCCGCCATGACCTGCACGGCGGCTCCGTCGTCTATGACCCGGCCACCCGGGAACTGGAGATCTCCGCCCGGGTGACCGCCACGGTGACCGCGTCCGGTGAGGCCGCCACCTCCGTACGGGCGGAGGTGCACGACACCGTCGAGGCGGAGGGCGAGGGCATGTACTACGACGACAACTGGGGCGGCCGCACCGAGGAGGACGCCACCCGGGACGCCCACGAGGACCTGGAGCGCGCGTTCGCCGCCGCACGCGGGCGTCGTATGGACGAGGAACGAAGGCGGGCGGAGGACCGCGAAGGCGAGGCACTGGACCAGCAGGCCGCCGCCCGCGCGGACCGGGCCTACGCGGCCGCGGCCGACGCGCGGACGGCCGAACTGCGGGCCGCGGCGGAGGATTCCCTGTTCGCCGTGGGCGTCGAGGGGCGCAACCTCTTCCACCGGGCCCTCGCCGAGGCCTACCGGGACGCCCTGCTCGCCTACGCCCGGCAAAGGGGCGCCGAGCGGCTGAACGTCAGTGAGACGGACGGCGTGCTCGAGATCGAATTCGACCTGAGGGTATGAGGGAGGGACATCATGCGAGTCCGGGTCAGGTTCCGCTACCGCGCCGACACGGGGGAGGTGGAGCTCTTCCAGGTGGAGGACCTGCGCGAGGGTCCCGCCCTGGCCGACCACGACGCCCGGCACCACCGAGCGGCCGTCGACGTCGCCGGTGTGGTGGAGAACGGCGCCCTGGTCGAGGAGGTGCACCCCGGCGGGGACCGGGCGCCGGTTCGTGAGCACGGGACCCCGGAGACCGCCGAAACCCCCGCGACCCCCAGCACCCCGCAGCGCGAGCAGCTTCATGACCGGTAGTCGCCTCTACGTCCGCGCCGGCCAGGCATACGAGGAGGCCGGCCTGCCGCTGGACGCGCTGCGCTGCTACCGGGCGGCGGGTGCGCATCGGCAGGCGGCGGATCTGCTGGTGGGGATGGGCGACCACGAGGGAGCGGTGGGGGAGTACGAGCAGGCCGGCGTGCTCGAGATCGCGGGTTGGATCGCGGTCCACCACCTCGCGAGTCCCGCCAAGGCCAGGGGAATGGTCGCGCATCTGGAAGCGGCCGCCGAACAGGACCCGTTGGGGGACGGGCACGTCTCCCCCTTTACGCTGCCGCATCGGCCCGCACCGCGGCGGGACGACAGCCCGTCCTCACTCCGTGCCCTGACACTGCGGTACCGACTGGTCGTGGCCCGGTGCGACCTCGCGGAGGGCGGCAGCACCCGGGCGATCCTGCCCCTGCTCGCCGAGGTGAGCGCGGTGCTCTCCGAGCCGGAGGCCGCCTACGACCGGTTCGCCGAGGAGTGGGCGGTGGCCGTCGCCGAGTGCGCCGGACGGCACGACCAGGTCGCGTTGCTGTTCGCCGCGTCGGTCCGGGGCTATCGGCTGGGCGCCGCCCAGCGCTGGCAGGAGTGGGCGCGCCGCGTGCAGGGCACGGAGCTGTCGATTCCGTCCACCCACGCTCTCGGCACCCTCGGATCCGTACTCGAAGGCGTTCCCCTCTCCGCACAGGGCCGGTTCCAGCGGCCCGAACACTCGGGATGATCCATGGCACGTCGCAGAAGGGGCTCGACGCCCCGATTCCCGGAGCAGCGTCCGCCGATCGGCGGCATCCAACCCGTCGAGGACGGGGAACCGGCCGCGCCCCCCGTGCCCCTGCGCGCCGTCGAGGTTCCGCGGTCCCGGAGACGCAGGCCCGCACCGCCCGTGCGCGTGGCCGGCCGCTTCCGCACGGCCTCCGCGGCCCTCACCCTCGCCGGCCAGATGCCGCTCACCGACAGCGGCGGTGGGGCGGGATGCTTCCGCGGACCGGAGCAGCACGACTGGTGGGTCGTGGTGGAGCTCTCCCTCGAAGCGGTACGGGAGATGACCAGCGCGTCCGGAGGCCGTGTCTACGTCGAGGCGGACGGCGCGTTCGTGCGCGACCGGGGCTGGGGCAGGGCGCCGGCCGCAGACAACCTTCCGGGGCAGGCGGTACCGCTGAGCGCGTTGGTCGCCGTGACACCGCTCGACCTGATGCGTGCCGCCGGCCTGCGGACCGTGGCTCCCGCCCCGCTGCGGGAGGCCGTGCTGCTGATGCCCGGTCCACGGGTCTCCGCGGTGATACGCCGAGCCCTCGACATCGGGCTGACGACGCGATACCGGACCGTAGGGCTGGCGCCGCTCTTCCGCTCCCCGGAGAACGGGGTCCGCTCTCCGGGGAACGGGGAGCGCCCCGGTGACGGGCCGTCGCCGGACCAGGAAACGATCGTCACCCATGAAGTGCGGCTGACCGCCGCCGACGAGTCACCTGTCCCGGCGTCGCTGGTGGCGGCCCTGGAGCGCGACCCCTACACCCTGGTGTGCCGCCGTGGTGGGGAGTTCCTGCTGGTACAGCACCGCAGGAGCGCACCGCTGGCCGACCGTCGGCTGGAGGAACTGGCGGGCGGTGACGTCTGGCTGCTCGCGGACAGCGTCCACGGGTGTGCGCGCGTGCGGCCGCTCGGTGACTTCTGTGACGGAGCCGCGCTGGTGACCCTGTCCGAGGACCACGCGCTGACGAATGCCACGCAGGATCCGACCGGAGGGCGCGAAGCGGCGCTCCCCCCGGAGCCGACACCACTGACCCTGGTCCGCGACCGCACCCCGCACGCAGCGGTCGACGCCGTCCTCCTGGACACCGGCGACCGCGATCTGCTCCCCGCACTGCTCGCGGGCCGCCCGCTCGCCGACTCCGCCCTGCTGACCGCGGGACGTGACCGGCATCTGCTCACGGCGCCCGGTGGCGTACTCGAACAGCTCCCGGTGGGAGACCCGTTGTACTGCCTCGGGCCGGGAAACCTGTTCCTGCCGCTGGGCCACCGCACGCAGCCGCTACTTCCGCCGACCGCCCGCACACGGCTGTTCCCCGCCGATCCGGGCACAGCCGTCGTCCTGCTGGCGGACCGAACCCTGGTCTTCGACCTCACGCGTCGCCGACCGGTCTGGGACCTGTGGGCGGGACCGCTCCCGGAAGTCGACGTACAACTGCCGGGCGAGGCGGAGGACGGGCTGGCCGCCGTGGCCGACCTCGTGACACCGCCCCCCGCACGGCCGTCGCCGGAGCGGCGTCGCGTGCTGGACGGAGTGCTGCGTCGCGACCGAAGCCTGCCGCGCACGTGGCGCGACGAGGCATACGACGCCGAACTGGCCGGTGAACTGGAACACGCGGCGGACATCCACCTGCGTCACCGCAATCCCCGGGAGGCGGCACGGCTTCTGGAGCGCGCCGCCCAACAGCGCGGATGACGGGGGCGGCGGGGCGGCGAGCCGTCAGGACACCGGCGGATCGCCCGCCGTGCCCCTCAGACGTCCAGCACCTCCCGCACCACCACCGGCATCCCCGTCCCGAACGACCGGTTCGCCGCCAGCCCCGTCACCAGTGACCGCGCCCCGGCCACCCCGTCCGCCGCGCGGCGCAGCGGGTCGGGCGCGGTCGGCCGTTCGCCGAACAGGTCGGCCAGCATCCGTACGTCGCCGCCCCCGTGCCCGCCCTCACCCGTGGCGACCTTGATCTCGCGCGGCGGCTCCCAGAAGCGCCGTACCAGCAGCTCCGTCCGCCCCGCCTCGTCACCGACCTCCGTGCCGTGCAGGACGGGGTCGGAGCCGTTCGTCCGTGCCCGGGGGCGGGTCCATGTCGATTCCTCGACGAGCAGTTCGATGCGGCCTTCGCTGCCGTTGAAGGCGATGCGGTAGCCCTCCCAGGGGGCGTACGCGGTGAGGTGGTACGTCAGTGTCGCGCCGGACGCGTAACGGACCAGCACCGCCATGTCGTCCTCGATGGTGACCCCGGGGGCGAAGACGTTCTGGTCGCGGTGGTAGCCGTCTTCGTGTTCGGCGTCCAGGTACAGCGAGGTGAGGACGGAGGAGTCGGTCAGGTGGACGGCGAAGGGGTCGTCCTGGGCCGCCGGGGAGCCGTGGGCCCGGGCGTAGTTCCGGGCGAGACCGCGGCGTCCGCCGGCTTCGTCGCCGTAGAAGAAGAGGCCGCCCTGGGCGTAGACCGTCTCGGGTCGGCTGTCGAGCCACCAGTTGACGAGGTCGAAGTGGTGGGTGGATTTGTGGACCATCAGGCCGCCGGAGTTGGCCTTGTCGCGGTGCCAGCGGCGGAAGTAGTCGGCGCCGTGGCGCAGGTCGAGCAGCCACTCGAAGTGCACGGAGCCGATCTCGCCGATCTCCCCGGCCGCGATGAGTTCCCGTACGGCTGAATGTGCCGGGTTGTAGCGGTAGTTGAAGGCGACCCGGACCTCGTGGCCCGTGCGGCGCTGTGCTTCCAGGATGCGGCGGGCCTTGTCGGCGTCCGTGGTCATGGGCTTCTCGGTGACCACGTCGCAGCCCGCCTCCAGAGCGCGCACGATGTAGTCGTCGTGGGTGCGGTCCACGGTGGTGACGACGACGAGGTCGACGCGTTCGCGGCGCAGCATCTCGTCGAAGTCCTCGGCCGCGTACGCCGGTACGGGAGTACGGCCCGGGTGCGCCGCCGCCAGCCAGTCGTTGTGGACGGCCATGCGGTGGGAGTTGACGTCACAGAAGCCCACCAGCTCGATCCGGTCCGCGTAGGGGCCCGCCAGGGCATCGGTGAAGAGCTGGGCGCGGGCACCCAGACCGACCACGGCGGCGCGGCGGTTGCGTGGGGATGCGGTGCAGGGGGCTTGTTGTGACATCCGGACCTTCCCTAGGGTCGTGCGGGCGTGGTGGAAGCGCTTTCTACCGTAAGGGGTGACCCATTCATGCCCGGAAACAGGACAAGGATGTCCTGGAGGTCCCGAGCCGCGGCCACGGCACTCGCGCTCTGCGCGGTGCTGGCCGGGTGTTCAGAAGGGGACGGATCGAGCAGCGTCGGCGGCAAGGTCGTGCTGCGCTACACCTGGTGGGGGAACCCGGACCGAGCGGCCAGGACCCAGGAGGCCGTCGACCTCTTCGAGAAGAAGAACCCCGGAATCGAGGTGCAGACCTCGTTCTCCGGATACGACGCCTACAAGCAGAAGCTCGCCACCCAGGCCGCCGGTGGCGACGCCCCCGACGTCATGCAGCTCGACTACCGCATGATCGACCAGTACGCCTCCGGCGGCGTCCTCATGGACTTCGCGAAGCAGCAAGGAGCGCTGGACACCGGCGAGTTCGACAAGGGGCTCCTCGCCACCGGCAAAGTGGACGGCAAGCAGTACGCGATCCCGCAGGCCCGCGGCACCGAGACCGTCGTCTACGACACCGAGCAGTGGAAGGCCAGCGGCGTCGAACCGCCCCGCCAGGGATGGACCTGGAGCGAATGGGCCGACGCCATGCGTGCCCTCGCCGAGAAGACCGGCAAGCCCGGTGCCACCGACCCGGGACAGAGCGAGGACGCCTTCGAGATCTGGCTGCGCGGCCAGGGCAAGGCCCTCTACACGAAGGACCGGAAACTCGGCTTCACCGCCGACGACCTGGCCCGCTGGTGGACCTTCACCGACAAGCTCCGCCGCGAAGGCGCCGTCTCCTCGGCCGAGCAGACCACCCAGATCGACGGCACCGTCGAGAACACCCCGCTCGGACGCGGCACGGCCCTCTCCGACACCAACTGGGACGCGCCCTCCAGCGGTTACCTCGCGATCATCCCCAGCGGGGTGACCCTCGCTCCGATGCCCGCCGGCGAGGACGGCACACCGGGCCAGTACTTCAAGCCCTCGATGTTCATGGGTGTCGCCGCTGACGCGAGTCATCCCAAGGAGTCCGTGCGGCTCGTCGACTTCATGCTGAACGACGCGGAGGCCGCGAAGATCCTCGGCGCCACCCGAGGCATCCCCGTCAACGAGACCCTCCGGGACGCGATCGCCCCCGAGCTCAAGGACTTCGACAAGACCGTCTACGACTTCCAGGCCTCCGTCGAAGGCAAGCTCAACGCTCCGCCCCAGGCGCCCCCTTCGGGCGACAGCGCGCTGCAGACCACCTTCCAGCGCGACTACGACCAGGTGTCGTACGAGCGCATGTCGCCCCGCGAGGCGGCCGAGAACTACATCACCGAGGCGAAGGCGGAGCTGAGGTCATGACCACCACGCAACTGCCGACAGCGGCAGAACCACGGCGGGTCGAGGTGCCGAAGAAGCCGCCGCGGCGCCAACGCGAGGGTGCCGCCTGGGTGTTCCTCTCGCCCTGGGTGCTCGGCGCCTGTGTGCTGACGCTGCTGCCCATGGCCGTCTCGTTCTACCTCTCCTTCACCGACTACGACCTGTTCAACTCGCCCAACTGGGTGGGCCTGCGCAACTACACGCAGATGTTCACCGAGGACCCGCGGTACTGGCGGTCCGTGGGCGCGACGCTCATGTACGTCGTCATCGCCGTGCCCCTGCAACTGGCCCTCGCGCTCGTCGTCGCCCTCGCCCTGAAGAACATGAAGCACGGCAGGGCCTTCTACCGCTCCGCCTTCTACGCGCCCTCCCTCCTCGGCGCCTCGATGTCCATCGCCCTGGTCTGGCGGGCGATCTTCAACGACGGCGGCACGGTCGACAACCTCTTCGGCACCGGCGGCTGGGTCAACAAGCCCGGCTGGGCGCTGTTCGCGGTCGCCCTGCTGACGGTGTGGCAGTTCGGCGCACCGATGGTGATCTTCCTCGCCGGACTCCAGCAGATCCCGGGCGAGTTGTACGAGGCCGCCGAGGTGGACGGGGCGAGCCGTTGGCGTCAGTTCCTCTCCATCACCGTGCCCATGCTGTCCCCGGTGATCTTCTTCAACCTGGTGCTCCAGACCATCCAGGCCTTCCAGGTCTTCACCCCCGCCTTCGCGGTCAGCGCCGGCAAGGGCGGGCCCGCCGACTCCACGCTCTTCTACACCCTCTACCTCTACGACCGCGGCTTCGTCGCCTCCCACATGGGCTACGCCTCCGCCATGGCCTGGGTGCTGCTGATCGCCATCGGCGCCATCACCGCGGTGCTGTTCCGCACCTCGCGCTCCTGGGTCTTCTACGCCTCCGAGGGGGACCGATGACCACCACGACGTCAACTCCCGCTGTCCGTAAGCCGATCGCCTGGCGTCGTGTCGCCCTGCACGCCGGATGCCTGGCCGCGCTCCTCGTCATGCTGTACCCGCTGGCCTGGCTGCTCGCGACCTCCCTCAAGCCCGCGACCGAGGTCATCGCCAGCCTCGACCTGCTGCCCAGCAAACTGGAGTGGTCGAACTACAAGACAGCGCTGGACGGCGTCAACGACGTCTCCGTCACCCAGCTGCTCACCAACTCGCTGCTCATCGCGGGCGGCGCCGTCATCGGAAACGTCATCAGCTGTTCCCTCGCCGCGTACGCCTTCGCCCGGCTGCGGTTCCGCTTCCGGGGACCGCTCTTCGCGTTCATGATCGCGACGATCATGCTGCCGCACCACGCCGTGCTGATCCCGCAGTACATCATCTTCAACCAGCTCGGCATGGTGAACACGTACTGGCCGCTGATCCTGCCGAAGTTCCTCGCCACGGAGGCCTTCTTCGTCTTCCTCATCGTGCAGTTCATGCGCGGGCTGCCGCGTGAGCTGGAGGAGGCGGCGCGGATCGACGGGTGCGGGCCGTTCCGCAGTTTCTTCAGCGTCATCCTGCCGCTGACCAGGCCCGCGTTGATCACCACGGCGATCTTCACCTTCATCTGGACCTGGAACGACTTCTTCACCCAGCTGATCTACCTCTTCTCGCCGGAGAAGTTCACGCTGACGCTGGCGCTGAGGTCGTTCGTGGACGCGTCGAGCACGTCGGCCTTCGGCCCGATGTTCGCGATGTCGGTGATCGCGTTGCTGCCGATCGTGCTGTTCTTCCTCGCCTTCCAGCGGTTCCTGGTCGAGGGCATGGCGAACTCCGGGATCAAGGGGTGAGCGGGGTGCGGACGACCCGTGAGGCGGGCGAGATCTTCGGGCCGCGCATGACGCTGTTCGCGGACGTGCTGAGCGTCGGGCTCGCCACGGCCGTGGCCTGTCTGCCGCTGGTGACCGCGCCCGCCGCCCTGTCCACGGCGTGCGCGGTGCTACGGGGCGTACGCGAGGACCGGCCCGCCACCGCCGGGCGGTACGTCGCGCTGCTGAGGCGGCGGCTGCGCCTGGGCGACCTGGCCGCCGGGGCCGTCGCCCTGGCGGGCGTGCTGCTGGCCCTCGGCGACCTGGCGCTCGCGCGCGTCGGGCTGCCGGGCGCCCCGGCCTTCGCGGTCGTCGCCGCGGCCATCAGCGCGACCGCCGTCGTGGTCGGTCTGCGCGCCTGCGGCCGCCCCGAGTCGGTCACCGACTGGCCCGCCGCCGTACGGGAGGCGGCCCGCGACACCGTACGGGACGTGGGGGGCAGCGGACTCGTCCTGCTCGCCCTGGCGGCGGCCGCGCTGTGCGCGTGGGCACTGCCGCCGTTGCTGTTCCTGGCGCCGGGCCCGCTGGCCATGGCGCTGACCGCCGTCCACGTACGGGACACTGGGGCGAACCCGCGGGAGACCACGTGATGGGCCGACGGGCCTTCCTCGCCTCGACCGCCACCACTGCCACCACCGTAGGGACGACGAAGGTCCCAGAGAGGACCCCCAGCGTGGCCGACGCCCCGGAATCCCGACTGGACGCCGACTTCCTGGAGTTCCTCACCACGGCGGCCGACGCCCGCGCCGCCGCGCTCCTCACCGGCTACCCGGCGCACATCACCGAGCTGCGGGAGAAGGGCCGGGCCCGCTCCACGGCCCGCGCGCTCCGCACGCTCACCTCCGTCCACGTCCACGAGGACTCGGCGTACCACCACTCGGCCGAACTCCTCGCGCCCATGGCGGAGCTCGCCGACGCGCTGGCGGACGAGCAGGAGGACGGCCTGTGGGACCACGGCACGGACGGCTCGCCGCCGGACACCGCGTTCTCCGTCGTCGACCTGAACATCACCCACCACCTGCTGCACGAGGACGGCCACCGGTCGACAGCCGCCCTGCGCAAGGCGATCGAACGGATCCTGCGCGCCGCCGGCCCCGCGCTCGCGACCGGCGGACTGCACACCGCCAACCACCGCTGGCTGGTGTGCGCGGCCCTCGCCCGCATCCACCGCAGATGGCCGCACCCCTCGTACCGCGAGCGGATCGACGCCTGGCTGGCCGAGGGCATCGACCAGCTGCCCGGCGGCGAGTACAGCGAGCGCAGTCCCACGTACTCGGCGGTCGTCACCAATCCCGCGCTGCTCGTGCTGGCCCGGCACCACGGGCGGACCGACCTCTACGACACCGTGCGCGCGAACCTCGCCGCCACGCTGTACGTGATCGAGCCCAACGGCGAGGTGGAGTCGGTCCACTCGCGGCGCCAGGACCA
This sequence comes from Streptomyces spongiae, assembly GCF_009377185.1. GTDB lineage: Bacteria > Actinomycetota > Actinomycetes > Streptomycetales > Streptomycetaceae > Streptomyces > Streptomyces spongiae. Next base: position 1,817 of record NZ_VJZC01000084.1, on the reverse strand, counting down.
GACGACGCTGCGGTACCTGCCCGAGTTCTGGATGCAGTACCGGGAACTGGCGATCCGGTACGGCGACGGGCGGTTCGCCGCGGTGGCGCGGCTGCTGCGGGAGCGGGGCGCCGGACAGACCATGGGAGAGACCCCGCTGGGCGACCGGCTCGCCCAGGTCCTCGACCAGCCCGAGCTGGCCCGGCGGCTCCCCGAGGCCGCCGACCTGCCGACGGACTTCGAGCACCACGACGCGAGCTGCGGGCTGGTGCGCGTGCGCCGGGGTGCGCGCACCACGAGCATCTTCGGCGGCACGGACTTCCCGGACGTGCGCGCGATCTCCTCCGGGTTGTCCAGCAATCCCACCTTCTTCAAGATGCGCAAGGGCGCTGCCGTCCTGGACTCGGTGCGGCTCGCCCCGCAGTTCTTCTCGCTCGGGCACTTCCGGTCGGAGGGCCTGGAGCGCACCGACGAGGGGTGGCGGCTGTACGCGGAGATGCGGGGTGCCTTCCACCATCCGCTGCCCCGGCAGCACCGGCGTGAGGACGGCGCCTACCCCCTCACCGACGACGGCCGCTTCTTGTCCGCGATGGACTTCCCGCACCGGCCGAAGGACTACCGCACGCTCCGTACGGAGATCCTCGTGAAGGAGGCCGGGGACGGAGCGTGGGACCTGGACGTCGAGCTGTCCGGTGCCGCGTGCCCGTTCGCCCTGGAGCTGTGCTTCCGGCGCGGCGGCACGCTGAGCGGGGACGGACTGGAACCGGTGAGCGGGTCCTCGGACACCCACCAGCTCGTCGCAGGCGAGGCCTCGTACGCCGTCGGTGACGACCGCATCACCTTCGGCCCCGGCAACGGCAAGGGCGGACGGCAGCCGGCGGTCGTGGACGCGGGGGAGCGGTACTCGTGGATGAACGGTTCGAACACCCCGGACGGAGTCCGCGTACTGATCACCGGCAGGTCGCCGCTGTCGTACCGGCTCGGGCTGCGCTGAGGGCCTCCGGGGGCGTGGAGTGGTGTCGGTGTCACAGAGGGCGACGAGGTGGGAAATTCGCGGGTGAACGGGCTCACGGTGTTTGAGGCGGCCCCGGCGGGGCGACCCGTGTGAGCCCAGGGTCCCCCTACGCCGTCCGGGACGGAGCCCCGCGATGACCCCCTACGCCGTGGTGATCCCGACGCTCGTCCGGGACACGCTCGCCGACTGCCTCGCCGCGCTCGCCGCCGCGATCGGGCCGGCGCCCGCCGAGATCGTGCTCGTCGACGACCGGGCCGTGCCCGGGCCGCTGGCGCACCCGTTGAGCGTGCTCGGGAACCTGCGGGACCGTACGACGATCGTGAGCGCCGGTGGCCACGGGCCCGCCGCCGCCCGGAACTCCGGGCTGTGGCGGGTCACGTCGCCGTGGGTGGTCTTCCTCGACGACGACGTACAGGTCGGACCCCACTGGTGCGAGCAGGTGGCCGCGGACCTGGAGGAGGCGTCGCCCGACACCGCCGGGGTGCAGGGTGTGATCACCGTGCCGTTGCCGGCGGAGCGCCGCCCCACGCACTGGGAGCGGTCCACGGCGGGGGTGGCGCGGGCTCGGTGGAGCACCGCCGACATGGCGTACCGCACGGACGTCCTCAAACAGGTCGGTGGCTTCGACGAGCGTTTCCGGTACGCCCACCGCGAGGACACGGACCTCGCGCTGCGCGTCCTGGACGCGGGGTGGCGTGTCCGGCGGGGCGGGCGCGGTACCCGGCTTCCCGTGCGGCCCACCGGCCGGTGGGCGTCGGTACGGGCCCAGCGCGGCAACGCCGACGACGCGTTGATGCTGCGGCTGCACGGGGCGGGGTGGCGG
>NZ_VJZC01000840.1 GCF_009377185.1 Streptomyces spongiae | reverse complement strand
GGGCTCGTGTACGTGGGGCTGTTCGTGATCGTCACGTGTGTCGCCGTGTTCAACTTCCGGCGGTCGAAGCGGATGATGGCGGGCACGTCCACCTCGGCGGTGAGCCCCTCGGGGGAGCAGGTGCCCGGGGTCGCCTCGGTCATGAAGGTCATGCCGTTCGTGTCCTTCCTGACCCTCGTCAGCGTGGCGGTGGTGCCGCTGGCGGCCGCGCTGTACGTGGTGACCAGTACGACGTGGAGCGCGGTGGAGCGGGCGGTGCTGTACCGGGATGTGGCGGTGCCGGCCACGGCCGCGGTGCTGTAGGGGCCTGGCGGTGTGGTCGGGTCCTGGTGGTCCGGTTGGGTTCGGTCGGGTCCTGGTGGTCCGGTTGGGTTCGGTCGGGGCCTGGCGGTCCGGTTGGGTTCTGTCGGTCGGTCGGGGGCGGTCCAGTCCGTGAACCGGGTATTGCGGAGCGGGCGTCGAGCTTGGAGGATCGACCAGTCCTCCGATGGCTGTACCCCGTGGCCGCATCCACGGGGCGGCGTACGCGTCGGACGGGCTGCCCGCGATCGAGGGAGACTGTGATCATGAAGTTGCTGCGAGTCGGTACGGCGGGGGCGGAGCGGCCCGCGCTGCTCGATGCCGAGGGGACCCTGCGGGATCTGTCGGGGTTCGTCCCGGACATCGACGGGTCGCTGCTCGCGGACGCCGAGGCGCTCGGCCGGATCCGTACGGCGGCCGAGGCCGGCGAGCTGCCCGCGCTGGACGGAGCCGGGCTGCGCGTCGGCCCGCCGCTCGCGCGGATCGGCAAGATCGTCTGCATTGGGCTGAACTACCACGACCACGCCCGCGAGACCGGGGCCGAGCCGCCCGCCGAGCCGGTGATCTTCTTCAAGGCGGCGGACACGGTGGTCGGGCCGCACGACACGGTGCTCGTTCCGCGCGGGTCCACCAAGACCGACTGGGAGGTCGAGCTCGCGGTCGTCATCGGGCGGACCGCCCGCTACGTCGGCTCGGCTCAGGAGGCGCTCGCGCACGTCGCCGGGTACGCGGTGGCGCACGACGTCTCGGAGCGCGAGTTCCAGATCGAGCGCGGCGGTACGTGGGACAAGGGCAAGAACTGCGAGACGTTCAACCCGCTGGGGCCCTGGCTGGTGACCGCCGACGAGGTGCCCGACCCGCAGAACCTGTCGCTGAAGCTGTGGGTGAACGGCGAGCTGAAGCAGAACGGCACGACGGCTGAGCAGATCTTCCCAGTTGCGGAAGTCGTGCGGTATGTCAGCCAGTTCATGACGCTGTACCCGGGTGACGTGATCAATACGGGGACGCCGGCGGGGGTGGCGTTGGGCGCGCCCGAGCCTAAGCCGTTCCTTCGGGCGGGGGATGTGGTGGAGCTGGAGATCGAGGGTCTCGGGCGGCAGCGGCAGGAGTTCAAGGACGCGTGAGGGGTGGGGGACTGCGGTTGGTTGGCGGGTGCGGGTTGTTTGTGGCTGGTCGCGCAGTTCCCCGCGCCCCTAAAGGCATGCGCAGTTCCCCGCGCCCCTAAAGGCATGCGCAGTTCCCCGCGCCCCTAAAGGCATGCGCAGTTCCCCGCGCCCCTAAAGGCATGCGCAGTTCCCCGCGCCCCTAAAAGCATGCGCAGTTCCCCGCGCCCCTTTTTCCCTGGCTTCCTTACGTATTCAGGAGCCCTTGCAGGGCCTCCACCACCATGGCGTGGTCCTCCAGTTGCGGCAGGCCCGAGACCACCACCGTGCCGATCACTCCCGCGCCCTCGACGCGGATCGGGAAGGCGCCGCCGTGGGCCGCGTGGGTGGTGGGGTCGAGGCGGGAGGACTCCTCGAACGTGGTGCCCTTGGCGCGGAAGCGGGTGCCGATCAGCAGGGAGGAGTGGCCGTAGTGCTCGACGACGCGGCGCTTGCGGTCGATCCACGCGTCGTTCTCCGGGGTGGAGCCGTCGAGCGCCGCGTGGAAGAGCTGCTGGTGGCCGCGCCGGATGTCGATGGCCACGGGGGCGCCGCGCTCCCGGGCCAGCTCCACCAGGCGCGTGCCCAGGGTCCAGGCGTCCTCGTACGTGAAGCGGGGGAGCGTCAGGCGGCGCTCCTGCTCCTCCAGTTCGGCGACGGTCGGGGCGGTCGGGGTCGTGTCGCGCGCGTTCACAGCGACACCACCACGCCCTCCGCGGCCGAGCGGCGGGCCGCCTCCAGCACATCGAGGGCAGCCGCCGCCTCGAACGCCGTCACCGGGTTCGGGGCCCCCTCGCGCAGGGCCGCGGCCACCGCCTCGTAGTACGCCGGGTAGTCGCCCGGCAGTGTCGGTACGGGGCGTCCGCCTCCCGTCAGGGGGGATTCGCCGGCGCCGATCCGGCCCCACATCGACTCCGGCTCCACGCCCCACTCCGCCTTGGCCGTCGGCCGCTCGCCCTCGCGCAGGGCCGCCTCCTGGGGATCGAGGCCGTACTTCACGTAGCCCGCCTTCGCGCCCAGCACCCGGAAGCGCGGGCCGAGTTGGGCCGTGGTCGCGGAGGCGTACAGGTGGGTGCGGGTGCCGCCGGCGTGGGTGAGGGCGATGAACGTGTCGTCGTCGGCCTCGGCGCCCTCGCGGCGGACGAGCGCCTCCGCGTACACCTGGGTGACCGGGCCGAAGAGGACCAGGGCCTGGTCGACCACATGGCTGCCCAGGTCGTACAGCAGACCTCCGATCTCTGCGGGGTCGCCGGACTCGCGCCAGCCGCCCTTCAGTTGGGGGCGCCAGCGCTCGAAACGGGACTCGAAGCGCCATACGTCACCCAGCTCGCCCTCGGTGACGAGCTTCCGGAGCGTCAGGAAGTCGTGGTCCCAGCGGCGGTTCTGGAAGACGGAGAGGAGCAGGCCGCGCTCCTCGGCGAGGGCGGCCAGTTCGCGGGCCTCCGCCGCCGTGCCGGCGAGGGGCTTGTCGACCACGACCGCGAGGCCCGCCTCCAGGGCGGCCGTCGCCACGGGGACGTGGGTCTTGTTCGGGGACGCGACGACGACCAGGTCCAGCTCGCCGGCCCGGTCCCACAGCTCGTCGGGTGAATCCGCGAACCGTACGTCCGGGAACTCGGCGCGGGCCTGCTCCCGGCGCTCCGGACTCCTGGTGACCACCGTGTCGAGGACCAGCCCCTCGGTGGCGGCGATCAGCGGGGCGTGGAAGACGGAGCCCGCGAGGCCGTAACCGACCAGGGCCACGCGGAGGGGGGCGCCGGGGGCGGGGTCTGTGCCAGTTCCAGTCGTCATGCTTCCACTTAAGCAT
>NZ_VJZC01000839.1 GCF_009377185.1 Streptomyces spongiae | reverse complement strand
GCTGTCGGCGGCGGTGTCGAGCCGGCCGGTGGCGTGGACGGTCCAGGGGGCGCCGGGGTCGGCGGTGTCAGGGCGGGAGTGGACGCTGACGGTGCGGCGGCCGTCAGCGGCCGACGGCCCGACGCGCACCTGGAGGTGGACGGCCTCGCGTTCGGCGATCTCGAGCGGGGTTGTGAGGCTGAGGTCGTGGACGCGGTCGCAGCCGACCTCGTCGCCGGCCCGCAGGGCGAGTTCCAAGAAGGCGGTGCCGGGCAGCAGGACGCGGCCGTGGACGACGTGGTCGGCGAGCCACGGTTGCCTGGCGGGGGTCAGCCGTCCGGTGAGGACGACGCCCTCCCCGTCGGCCAGGTCCACGGTGGCGGCGAGCAGGGGATGCTCGGAAGCGCCGAGGCCGGCGGCGTCGCGGACCCGCCCGGTGCCGGTGGGCCAGAAGCGCTGCCGTTCGAGGACGGTGGTGGGCAGTTCGACGCGGCGGGCGCCGGTGTCCTGGTAGAGGGCGGCCCAGTCGACGCTTCCGGCGGCGCTGGCCGTGTGCAGCCGGGCCAGTCCGGTGATCAGGGACAGTTCCTCGGGACGGCCGGCGCGCAGAACCGGTACGGCGACGGTCTCGGGGTCGGTGAGGGTCTCGTCGACGAGCGCGCAGAGCACACCGTCGGGACCCAGTTCCAGGTGGGCCCGCACACCCTGGGCGGCGAGGGTGTGCACGGCGTCGGCGAACCGCACGGTGGCGACGGCGTGCCGCGCCCAGTGCTCGGGGTCGCGCAGTTCCCGGGCGGTGGCGGTGCGGCCGGTGACGGTCGAGACGACGGGCAGGTGCGGTTCGTGAAAGGTGAGCCCGGCCACGACGGTGCGGAAGTCGTCGAGGACGGGCGTCATCACCGGGGAGTGGAAGGCGTGTGAGACGGCGAGCCGACGGGTGCGGTGCCCGGCATCGCGAAGCCGTTCGGCGGCGGCGAGCACGGAGTCCTCGGTGCCGGACAGGACGACGGCGGACGGCCCGTTGACGGCTGCGAGGGCGACGTCGTCACCGAGCAGCGGGCGCACCTCTTCCTCGGAGGCCGCCACGGCGACCATGGCGCCGCCCGAGGGCAGCGCCTGCATGAGGCGTCCGCGGGCGCTGACGAGGGCGCAGGCGTCCTCCGCGGAGAGCACGCCGGCGACGTGGGCGGCGGTGATCTCGCCGATGGAGTGCCCGGCCACGAAGCCCGGGCGCACACCCAGCGACACGGCCAGCCGGTACAGGGCGGCCTCCACGGCGAAGAGGGCGGGCTGGGCGTGTTCGGTGCGGTTCAGGGCCTCCTCGTCATCGCCCCACATCACGTCGCGCAGCGCGGGGTCGAGGTGGCCCAGCAACTCGTCGAGCGCCTCGGCGAACACGGGGAAACGGTCGTACAACTCGCGTCCCATACCAAGCCGTTGGCTGCCCTGACCGGTGAACAGGACCGCGAGGCCGCCCTCACCCGCCGTACCGCGAGCCAGTTCACGCGGTCCGCCCTCGCGAGGGAGGAGGACGGCACGGTGCTCCAGGTGGCCGCGTCCCGCGGCGAGGGAGTGCCCGACGTCGAGGGCGGCGAGGCTGGAGGCGGCGTCCATGACGCGGTCGAGCTGGGTGTCGAGGGCGGTGGCCGTGCGGGCGGACACCGGCCAGGGCGTCAGGGCAGGGGTGACGGTGGCCCGGGTGGCGGGCTCCTGCGTGGGCGGGGCCTGTTCCAGGATGACATGGGCGTTGGTGCCGCTGATGCCGAAGGAGGAGACGCCCGCGCGGCTCGGGCCGCCTGTCTGCGGCCAGGGCGTGTTGGCGGTCAGGAGCCGTACGGAACCGGCGGTCCAGTCGACGTCGGGTGTGGGCTCCTCGGCGTGCAGGCTGCGCGGGAGCAGGCCGGCCCGCAGCGCCATGACGGTCTTGATGACGCCGGCGACTCCGGCGGCGCCCTGGGTGTGGCCGATGTTGGACTTCACCGAGCCCAGCAGCAGGGGCCGGTCGCGGTTCTGACCGTATGCGGCGAGGAGGGCCTGCGCTTCGATGGGGTCGCCCAGCGTCGTACCCGTGCCATGCGCCTCCACGGCGTCGATCTGCTCGGGCGTGACGCCGGCGTTGTCGAGGGCGGCGCGGATGACGCGTTGCTGCGCGGGCCCGTTGGGGGCGCTGATGCCGTTGGAGGCGCCGTCCTGGTTGAGGGCGGTGCCGCGGACCACGGCGAGGACGGGGTGCCCGTTGCGCAGGGCGTCGCTGAGACGTTCCAGTACGAGGACGCCGGCGCCCTCGCTCCAGCCGACGCCGTCCGCGGCCGCCGAGAAGGGCTTGCAGCGCCCGTCGGCCGCGAGGCCGCCCTGCGCGGTGAAGGACACGAAGGTGCCCGGGGTGCACATGACAGTGGCGCCGCAGGCGAGGGCGAGGGTGGACTCGCCGGTGCGCAGCGACTGCACGGCCCAGTGCAGGGCGACGAGGGAGGAGGAGCAGCCGGTGTCGACGGTGACGGCGGGCCCCTCCAGGCCGAGGACGTAGGAGACGCGCCCGGAGATCACGCCGGCGGCGTGGCCGGTGGTGGCGTAGACGTCCATGTTCTCGCGGGTGTCGGCGACGACCTTGCCGTAGTCCTGGATGGTGGTGCCCGCGAAGACCCCGGTGCGGCTGCCGCGCAGCGCGGTGGGGGCGACCCCGGCGCGTTCGAGGGCCTCCCAGGCGGTCTCCAGCAGCAGCCGTTGCTGCGGATCCATCGCGAGGGCCTCACGCGGTGCGATGCCGAAGAACGCGGCGTCGAACTCGGTCATCGCGTCGAGGAAGCCGCCCTCGTGGGCGCGGCTGCGGCCGGCTCCGTCGCCGGTGAGGCGGGCGAGGTCCCAGCCGCGGTCGGTGGGGAACGGGCCGATGGCGTCCCGCCCGTCGACGACGAGCTGCCACAGGTCCTCCGGGGAGGCCACGCCTCCGGGGTAGCGGCAGCCCATGCCGACGACGGCGATCGGTTCCACGGCCGCCGAGATCAGCTGCTGGTTGTGCCGCCGCAGCCGCTCGTTCTCCTTCAGGGAGGTCCGCAGCGCCTCGACGTAGGGGTTGGGTGTGTTCAAAGCGGGCTCTCTCGGGTCGGGCGGGCGTCAGTCCGAGGTGGTCTCGGCCGCGAGCCGGAGCAGGCTCTCGCCGTCCAGGGCGTCCAGGTCGTCCAGGTCGTGCGGGTCACCCTCGCCGGCCGGGGTGCCGGTGATGACGGGATCGCCGTCGGCGAGTTGCAGGAGCAGGTCCAGCAGACCGGCCTTGCGC
>NZ_VJZC01000838.1 GCF_009377185.1 Streptomyces spongiae | reverse complement strand
CGCCCATGCCCGCCGCCCGACGCGTCCTCGTGATGACGGCGGCCGTCGTGGCACTGGGCCTCGCGGTACTGCTGAGCCTCGCGGTCGGCGCCCGTGCCCTGGCTCCCTCGGCGGTGCTCGACGCGCTGCTGCACGGCGGGGACAGCGCCGCCGCCGACGTCGTACGGAGCCTGCGGCTGCCCCGCACCCTCGTCGGGCTCATGGTCGGGGCGGGCCTCGCGCTGGCCGGAGCCGCCCTCCAGGGCATCACCCGCAACCCCATCGCCGACCCGGGGGTGCTCGGCGTCAGCCAGGGGGCCGCGGTCGGTGTGGTCCTGGCCATCGCGTTCGCGGGGGTGCACACGCTCACCGGCTACGTCTGGTTCGCGTTCGTGGGCGCGGGGATCGCCTCGGTCGTGGTGTACGCCATCGCGTCGAGCGGGCGGGGCGGCGCGACCCCGGTGAAGCTGGCCCTGGGCGGGGCGGCGGTCAACGCGCTGCTGGTGTCCGTGACCTCGGCCGTGCTGACGACCAGGGCGTCGGCGCTGGACGAGTTCCGGTTCTGGCAGGTGGGTTCGCTGGCCGGACGGGACGCGGAGCTCGTGGGGCAGGTGTGGCCGTTCCTGCTGCCGGGGGCCCTGCTCGTGCTGTCGGTGGCCCGTGGGCTCGACGCGCTCGCGCTGGGCGACGACGTGGCGCGCGGGCTCGGGCACCGCGTCGCGACCGTACGGGTCGTGGCCGGGCTCGGCGCCACGGTCCTCACCGGCGTCGGGGTGGCCGCCGCCGGCCCGCTCGCCTTCGTGGGCCTCGCCGTCCCGCACCTGGCCCGCGCGCTGGTCGGCCAGGCGCACCGCTGGGTGCTGCCGCTGTCGGCGCTGCTGGGACCCACCATGCTGCTCGTCTCGGACACCGTCGGCCGGGTCCTGTTCCCGCCGGCCGAGGTCCCGGCGGGCGTGATGACCGCGCTGATCGGAGTGCCGTTCCTGGTGTTCCTGGTACGTGGCAGGGCGGTGCCCGCATGAGCGTCCTGGACCCGGCCGGCTACTCGGTCCTGCGAGCGGGCCGCACGTCCGTCCTGCTGCACCGCAGGGCCACCCTGGTCGCCCTGGCCCTGACCGTGCTCCTGGCGGCGACGAGCCTGGCGTATCTGTGCGTGGGCGAGCGTTTCGTACCTGTGGGCGAGGTCCTCAAGGTCCTCACGGGACAGCCCTCGTCCGCCGAACTGATCGTGGGCACGCTGCGGGAGCCGCGACTTGCGGTGGGCCTCCTGGTGGGCGCCGCGTTCGGGGTGGCGGGCGGCCTGATCCAGACGGTCGCCCGGAACCCCCTGGCCAGCCCCGACGTCATCGGGATCAGCCAGGGCGCGAGCGCGGTGACGGTCGCGGCGATGACGTTCGGGGTGACGTCGTACGCGGTCCTGCCGTACCTGTCGGTGGCGGGCGGTCTGATCGCAGCCACGCTGGTCTACGTCCTGGCCTGGCGAGGCGGCCTCCAGGCGACCCGCTTCGTCCTGATCGGCATCGGCTGCGCGATCGCGCTGCGGTCGGTGACCACCCTCCTGATGACCAAGGGCGACTACCTGGTGGCCCAGCAGGCGCAGATCTGGATGACGGGCTCGCTGAACGGCCGCGGCTGGGCCGAAGCGCGCCCCTTGGGCTGGGCACTGCTCGTCCTTCTACCCGCCGTGGTGTGGGCGGCGCGGGCGCAGCGGACGGTCGGCCTGGACGACGAGACGGCGGTCGCGCTGGGCGTACGGCTCGGGCGGGTACGGCTCGGTCTGGTGGCCCTGGGCGTGGTGCTGGCGTCGACGGCGACGGGAGCGGCCGGCCCGGTGGACTTCGTCGCCCTCCTGGCCCCCCAGATCGCCCGCCGTCTGACACGCACGCCGCAGATCCCCCTGGTCTCCTCGGCACTGCTCGGCGCGTGCATCGTGGTCCTGGCGGACCTGCTGGCCCGCCGCCTCTTCTCCCCCACGGAACTGCCGGTGGGCGTGCTGACGGCCGCCGTGGGGGCGCCGTACCTGATCTGGCTGATCATCCGCAGCCGTACGGTGCGTGCGGCGGGAGGCGGGGCGTGAGCGGTCGCCGGGACGCGCCAGGGGCCTACTGCGGGCGCCGGGACACACCAGGGGCCTACTGCGGGCGCTGGGACCGCCAGAGCAGGTAGAGGGCGGAGGCGACGGCCGCGGCGCGCAGGGTCCAGGGCCAGGTGTCGCTGATCGCGTCGCTCATGTGCCCCTCGGCGATGGGGTCGCCCCACCGGCCCTCCGTACGCCCCCACAGCCAGACGATCCAGGCGGCGCCGACCGTTCCGGGGACGCCCAGGACGGCCCACTTGGACTGGTTCGGGGTGAGACGGCGGGACAGATAGGCGATCAGCCAGCCGAGGGCGAGCGGAACGAGGCTGCCGACGACGGCGCCCGCGACGAGGAGGGCGGCGGCGAGGAGGAGCAGGGGGTTGTTCCAGCCCCCGCCGGGCCGCAGCCGCGGAAGAACACGCCGCCGCGCACGCCCGACGGGCACGTCGGCCTCGGCCCCCGCCGCGTCCTCCTCGCCCAGCTCCTTCTCAAGACTGAGCGGGCCCTGTTTCGGCTCGGGCTCACCGGTCGGCTTCGGCTTCTCCCTCTCCTTCTCCGGAGGAGGCTTCAGCAACTCGGGGATCTCCACGCCCCCGACGAACCCGGGCACGCTGTCACCGAGATCGAAGTTGCTCCCGTGCAGACCGCCCTGCGGACGGGCCATGGGGTTGCCGTCCCCCTGCCACCAGTCGATCTGTCCGGCGCTGTCACCGAGTTCGTCGAGTCCGGCGAGGTGCGGCGGGGTGGGCCCGTCGTCCGGGCGCGGCGCCGGTGCGGGATCGGCGGCGCGCGGCCGGGGCACGACCCGGCGCAGTCCCTTGGGCCGGTCCTCCGGTTCACTCTCCCGCTGGACGGGAACGGCGGCGCGGGGCGCCTCCGGCGCGCCGGCCTCCGAGCCCCCCGCGGAGGCCACGACCTCGTCCGGGGTGCCGAGCCGGGCGAGGATTCGGCGCACCGCGGCCGGACTGTCCACCGCCACCTTCGCCCGCCGCCGGTCGATCTCGTTACGCAACTCCGCCACGAGCCGCATCCGCGCCGCCGACGGCACCTGCCGCTGCTGGGCCAGGTCACCGACCCGGCTCAGATACTCAAAGACGACCTGATCACTCTCGATCCCCACGAAGTCCCCTCCGGGGCGGGTGCGTTGCGTAAGCGGTACGAGAGACGTTACCGCGCCCCGAGGCAGGTCATCGGGGGGTATGGGGG
>NZ_VJZC01000837.1 GCF_009377185.1 Streptomyces spongiae | reverse complement strand
GTATTCGGTGGTGCGGAGGCGGGCGAGGGTGCAGCCGTCCAGGTAGAGGACGGCTGTGCCGCGGCCGACCACGGCCAGGGGCTTCGCACCGGTGGGCGAGAAACGGAAGTTGCGGACGGTCAGCCGTACGTCCCAACCGTCGTCGCCGTCCGGCTGGACCTCTATGCCGAGCTCCGGCGCGTCCTTCTCGTCGATCTCACGGTAGTGCCGTCCCTTCTCGTCCGTGTCCTTCAGCACCTTGCCCACGGGTGACGCCGACACCCCTGCCCTCCGCTCGTGCGTGCCGCCCTCGCCGCAGCCCGCCACGAGGCCGAGGAGGGCACAGACCGCGAGCGCGGCGAGACCTCCGCGCGTCCACGACATGCGCAGGAGACTAGGGCACCCCTCTGACAGCCGGATCCCCCTGAAGTCGGGTTCTCGGGTCCTACCTCGGTCGTGGCCGATCTTCGACGGGTGCCCCGGCTCCGGGGACCGCGGGCGCCGGGACCTCACCGGTCCGGGCGCATGGCGGGGATCTCCTCTTGCGCCCCACCACCCTGAATCCTACGGTGAAGCATAGGAATGAGAGCGCGAGGGAGCGATCATGAGCGGGGACGCACGGAAGACCGCGGAGCAACTGACCTACCTCTCCGGCTTCGGGAACGAGCACAGCTCGGAGGCCGTCACGGGCGCGCTGCCCGTCGGCCGCAACTCGCCCCAGCGCGCCCCCCTGGGGCTGTACGCGGAGCAGCTCAGCGGCACGGCGTTCACCGAGCCGCGGGCGCACAACCGGCGCTCCTGGCTGTACCGGATCCGCCCGTCCGCCGCGCACCCCGCGTTCACGCGTACGGACAACGGCACGATCCGCACGGCTCCCTTCACCGAAACGGCACCCGACCCGAACCGGCTGCGCTGGAACCCGCTGCCCGAGCCGCCGGAGGGTACGGACTTCCTCGGCGGTCTGTGGACCCTCGGAGGCAACGGCGACGTGACGCAGCGCACCGGCATGGCGGCGCACTTGTATCACGCCAACGCGTCCATGGAGCGCGTCTTCAGCGACGCCGACGGCGAACTGCTGATCGTCCCCGAGCGCGGCGGACTGCTGCTGCACACCGAGTTCGGCCGACTTCATGTGGAGCCCGCCCACATCGCGCTGATTCCTCGTGGGGTGCGCTTCCGTGTGGAGCTGCTCGACGGCTCCGCCCGCGGCTATGTGTGCGAGAACTATGGCGCCCCGTTCCGCCTCCCCGACCTGGGCCCCATCGGCGCCAACGGCCTCGCGAACGCACGGGACTTCCAGGCACCGGTCGCCGCGTACGAGGACGTCGAGGGCCCGGTGGAGGTGGTGAACAAGTTCTGCGGGAACCTCTGGAGGGCCACCTACGACCACTCACCGCTCGACGTGGTGGCCTGGCACGGCAACCATGTGCCGTACTCCTACGACCTGCGCCGCTTCAATGTGATCGGCACCATCAGCTACGACCACCCCGACCCGTCGATCTTCACGGTGCTCACCTCCCCGTCCGACACCCCGGGGCTGGCCGGCGTCGACTTCGTCGTCTTCGCGCCGCGCTGGCTGGTGGGCGAGGACACGTTCCGGCCGCCGTACTTCCACCGGAACGTGATGAGCGAGTACATGGGGCTCATCGAGGGCGCGTACGACGCGAAGGCGGAGGGCTTCGTGCCGGGCGGCGGCTCGCTGCACAACATGATGTCGGCGCACGGCCCGGACCGGGAGACGTTCGACCGGGCGAGCGCGGCCGAGCTGCGGCCGCAGAAGATCGACGACGGGCTGGCGTTCATGTTCGAGACCCGCTGGCCGGTGACCGCCACGGCCCAGGCGGCGCGCGCAGAACACCTGCAACGGGCGTACGACGACGTGTGGTCGGGCCTCCAGCGCCACTTCCGCCCGGCTGGTTGACGCCCACCGCCCGTTGCACGCCAGTGCACTCGACCGGTACGGATACCGTCGTGACCTCCTTCGCCCCGGACTCGATCGTCCTGAACCGCAAACTGCCGCTCTGGTACCAGGTCTCGCAGTCGCTGCGCGCCTCGATCCTCGGCCGTTCGCCCCAGGACCCGCTGCGCCTGCCGACCGAGGAACAGCTCGCCGGTCACTACGGGGTGAGCGTGCTGACCATGCGACAGGCGCTGAAGGAACTGGAGGACGAGGGGCTGATCACCCGGCACCGCCGGCGCGGCACGTTCATCGAGCCGAGCGCCAGGCGCGGCGCCCCGGTACGGCTGCTGGGCTCGGTGGACGCGATCGTGGCGCAGCAGTCGGGCATGACGACGGAAGTGCTGGACCACGGGAAGTCACCGGTTCCGCCCGAACTGGCCGAGCACTTCCCCGACCTGACCGAGGTGGCGACGTACCACCGCCTGCGCGGCGACGAGACGACGGGCGAGCCGACCAACCACGCCCGCAACCACGTCCGCCCCGAACTCGCCGAACACATCGACCACGACGACCTGGTCCGCTGGCCCATGACGAAGGTGCTCCGGGACGTCGTGGGCGCGGACATCAGCCGTATCACCGACACCGTAGAGGCCCGGCTGGCCGACCCGGAGACGGCGCGTCTGCTCCACGTGCCGCTGCTCAGCCCGATCCTGCACTACACGGGCGTGACGTACGACGGGGACGGCCGGGTGCTGGACGTGGCGGTGATCCACTACCGCGGTGACCGCTTCTCCTTCACGGTCACCCTCGACGCCCACTGACGAGGTCGTACGATGCCCTGCGTGACGCACGACGACGCTCCGCTGCTCGCGGACCTCATGCCGTGGTCCGTCGCCCCGCCGCGGCTGGGCCGGAGGTGGCCGACGGCCCCCGACGCGGCCTCCCTGAAAGCCCGCTGGGACACCCTGGTGAAGGCCGAGGAGCCCGACCGCGAGGCCCTGTTCGAGCCCACCCGCTCCCGCACCCCGCACTCGGCCGTGGCCCAGCTGCCCGGCCAGTCCAGCGGCACGGGGCGACTGGCCCGGGAGTCGGGACCGTGCCCGGACCCCGTCCGGGTCCTCTTCGCCCCCTTCGACGAACAGTGGCTCATCCCGGACCACCGGCTGATCGACGCGGCACGCCCCGAACTGTGGCGCGTGGCGGACGACCACCAGGCGTTCGCCGTCGAGCAGCCGGTCCCGCCGGAGTCCTCCGGCCCGGCCCTCCTGGTCTCCTCCACCCTGCCGCTGACCCCGCCGCACGGCCCGCGCCCCGGCCGCGTGCGCCCCCTCTACCGGCGACCGGGCGGCCGGGAGCCCAACCTGGCCCCGGGCCTGCGGGACCACCTCGCGGAACGCCTCGGCCACTCCCC
>NZ_VJZC01000836.1 GCF_009377185.1 Streptomyces spongiae | reverse complement strand
CTCGCCTTCCACACCACCGAGGCGCTCCACGAGGGCGTCACCGCCTACGGCTACGTCCGCCAGAGCGTCAGCGGCCCCCTCGACCCCGCGCTCCTCGGCCGGGCGCTGGCCCGCCTGGCCGCCCGCCACCCCATGCTGCGCCTGCGGATCACCCGGGACAGCGCCACCCGGCCCCGCCAGTACGCCGAACCCGCCGCGCCCGTCGATGCCGCCCCCCGCTGGTACGAGGTGACGGAGGCAGACCCGCACCACCTGTTCCAGCTCGACCAGCTGGAACAGGCCCTGTGCAACCGCCCGTTCGACCTGGCCTCGGAGGACCCCGTACGAGCCGTCCTCGTACGCGAGCACCCGCACCTGGCCCATCTGCTCCTGGTCGTCCACCACGCCGCCGCGGACGGCTTCAGCCTCAAGGTGCTCGGCGAGGAGCTCTGGGCGCTCTACACCGCGCTCGCCCGGGGCGACGACGGCGCACACGAACTCCCGCCCCCCAGCGCGAAGTTCAGCGACTACGCGGCCGCCGTCACCGCCGAGCGGCAGTCCCCGGACCACGTACGGGACCAGGAGTACTGGCGCGACCGGCTCGCCGGGCACACCGCCACCGCGACGGCCCCGACCCCGGCACTGCCGTACGACGGCGATCCCGAGGCGCCTCCCGCCCCGCCGCTCGTCCACCACCGCACCGGTGTCGACGAGGCGCTGACGGCCGCGCTCCGTGAGGTCGCCGCCCGGCACGGTGTCTCCCTGTTCCACCTGCTGCTGGCGGTGTACGGCCGGTGCCTGGCGCGGTGGAGCGGCCGACGGGCCGTCGCCGTCAATGTGGCGCGGTCCCGCCGCGAACTGCCGCTCCCCGGCATCGACCGGCTGGTGGGACCACTGGCCGACACCCTGCCGGTGTTCGTGACCGTCGACCCCGACGAACCGGTGACCGCGCTGGCGCGGCGGCTGCGGCGGATCTGGCAGGAGGCCGAGGCCCACGCGACCCTGGGCAGTCCCGACATCGCGCGACTGCTGCCCGCCGCCGGGCACGCCCATGGCCCGGCGCCGCGCACGGCCGCCGAGGCGGGGTTCAGCTTCGCCCGCTTCCCCGTGGTCCACGGCGCCGACTGGCCGGTCACCGTGACGCCGACGGCCGCGGCCACCGCCTCCGCCGCCACCCGCCTCGGACTGCTGTGCTGGGAGGCCGACGCGAGCCTGCGCCTGTCCTGGAACCACCCGGCCCGTCTCTTCCGCCCCGAGACCGTGCGCCGCCTCGCCGACGCGTACGTCGACGAACTGCGCGCGACCGTCGCCGAATCCCCGGCAGCGACCCCGGACTCGGCGGGCGTGACGACGGAGGGCGCCGGAATCGTGGACCGGCTGTGCGCGCAGTTCCGTGCCACTCCCGAGGCCGTCGCGGTCGACACCGGGGCCACCACCCTCACCTACGCGGCCCTCGACGACGCCTCCGCCGCCCTCGCGGCCCGGCTGCGCGCCCACGGCGTACGGCCCGGCGACCTGGTCGGGCTGCTCACGGAACCGGGCGCGGACACCGTCACCGGCGTCGTCGGCATCCTGCAGTCCGGCGCCGGATGGGTACCCCTGGACGCCACCCACCCCACCACCCGGCACCAGGACCAGCTGAGCCGTACGGGAGTCCGGGTGCTGGTGTGCGACACGGCGACCCGTGCCGCTGCCATTGCCGCTGCCGCCGTGCCGGGCGGGGTCACCCTGGTCGCCGCCGACGACCCGTCATCGGCCCCACCGATGCCGGACGACCTGCCCGCCACCGCCCCCGACTCCATCGCATACGTGATCTTCACGTCCGGTTCGACGGGCCGCCCCAAGGCCGTCCCCGTCACCCACCGGTCCATGACCAACTACCTCGACTGGGCACTGTCCACCTTCGGTTACGGGCCCGGCGACCGGCTGGTGCAGACCGCGTCGGTCTGTTTCGACGCCTCCGTACGCCAGTTGCTGGCCCCGCTGCTCGTCGGCGCCACCGTGCACACCCTCGGCCGGGACCTGCCGCGCGACCCCGAGGCGCTGCTGGACCGTGTCGTGAAGGACCGGATCACGGTGTGGAGTTCGGTGCCGACGCTGTGGGAACGGCTGCTGACAGCCGCCGAGAACCGCGTCCGAGAAAACCGGGAAAACCGGGAAAGCCGGGAAAGCCGGGAAAGCCGGGAAAGCCGGGAAAGCCGGGAAAGCGGTGCGGCCTTGGACCTCTCCGCCCTGCGCTGGGTCCACGTCGGCGGTGAGGCACTGCCCGCCGCGCACGTACGCCGCTGGTTCGACCTGCTGGACGCCTGCGGCGGCCAGGGCTCCGGTCACCGGATGTCCAACCTCTACGGCCCCACCGAAGCCACCATCAACGCCACCTGCCACATCATCGACACCCGCCCCGCCGACGACGTACGGCACCTGCCCATCGGCCGGCCGGTCGCCAGGACCGAACTGGCCGTCGTCGGCGAGGACGGCCGGCCCTGCGGACCCGGTGAAGCCGGTGAACTCCTGATCTCCGGCACCGGACTGACCCCCGGCTACCTGGGCGATCCCGAACTCACCGCGGCGGCCTTCACCGAGCGGGACGGCCGCCGTTGGTACCGCAGCGGCGACCATGTGCGTCGCGGGGCCGACGGGGTACTGGAGTTCCTCGGGCGCCTGGACGACCAGGTCAAGGTCCGCGGCCACCGGGTGGAGCCCGGCGAGGTCGAGGCCGCCCTGCTGACCCACCCGGGCGTGGCCCGCGCGGCCGTACTGCCGCGGGACGGGCGGCTCGTGGCGTACGTCGAGCCCCGGGCCGGCGGGGACGAGCCCGACGCCCGCGAGGTGCGTACGTTCCTGTCCGGCGTCCTGCCCCCGTACATGGTGCCCGCCCGCGTCCACTCCGTTCCCGCGCTCCCGCTGACCGGCACGGGCAAGACCGACCGCAACCGGCTGGCGCGACCGGATGACGCCACGGACGCCACTGGCGCCACAGACGCCGCGAGCACCGCGCCCCGGCGCCGGACGCCGCCCACGACCCCCACCGAACGCCTGGTCGCGGGCGTGTGGTGCGAGCTGCTGGAGGTTCCGGAAGTCTTCCAGGAGGACGACTTCTTCACGCTCGGCGGCGACTCCATGACGGTGCTGGAGCTGTTCGCCCGCCTGCGCGGCACACGGCCCGCGCTGCCACGGCCGACCGCCGTCTACACCCACCGCACCCTGAGCACTCTGGCGGCGGCCGTCGACGCTGCTTCCGTAGACGCCGCCGGCGAGAGCCAGGAGCCCGCCGAACCGGACGCCCACACCGACGACCTCTCCCCCTACCC
>NZ_VJZC01000835.1 GCF_009377185.1 Streptomyces spongiae | reverse complement strand
ATCCGTACGCTGGCCGCGCAGGGCGTGACCCGTTTCCTGGAGTTGGGCCCCGACGGCACCCTCACCGCCCTCATCGGGCAGATGGCGCCCGAGGACGCCGTCGCCGTCCCGGCACTGCGCAAGGACCAGCCCGAAGAGACAGCCGCGCTCACCGCCCTCGCCCACCTCTTCACCCACGGCGTGCCCGTCGACTGGCCGGCACTCCTCACCGGTACGGGCGCCCGCCTCACCGACGTCCCCACCTACCCCTTCCAACACCAGAACTACTGGCCCGCCGACGCATACACGAGCGGTTCTGGGGGCGTACGGGCCGCGGGTCTCGCCGCCGCCGACCATCCGCTGCTCCGAGCGGCCGTATCGCTGGCCGACTCCGACGGCGTAGTGCTGTCCGGCCGGCTGTCCCTGGCCACCCACCCGTGGCTGGCCGACCACGTCGTCTTCGGACGCGTGGTCGTCCCGGGCACGGCCTTCGTCGAACTGGTTGTGCGGGCCGGCGACGAGGTCGGCTTCGGCACCCTCGACGACCTCACCGTGTCCGCGCCGCTCGTCGTCCCGGACGGAAGCGCCGTGCAGATCCAGGTGCGGGTCGCGGACACCGATGACGCCGGCCGCCGGGTGGTGACCGTGTACGCGCGTCCCGACGACGCGGCCGGCGACGCCCCCTGGACGCAGCACGCCTCGGGTGTCCTCTCCGACGAACCCGTCCGGCCCGAGTGGTCCGACGCCGCGCAGTGGCCGCCTGTCGGTTCGGAACGCGTCGAGACGGGTGACCTGTACGAGGACCTGGCCGACGCCGGTCTCACGTACGGCCCGCTCTTCCAGGGACTGCGCGGCGTCTGGCGGCGCGGTGACGAGGTGTTCGCCGAGGTGACACTGCCCCCCGGCACCGATGCCGACGGGTTCGGTCTGCACCCGGCGCTGCTCGACGCCACACTGCACGCCGTCGCCGCGGTCGGCGGAACGGGCGAACCCACCCTGCCGTTCGCCTGGGAGGGCGTCTCGCTGCAGGCGTCCGGCTCGACCGGCATACGGGCCCGGTTGGTCCGACGGGACGGGCGGGACGCGGTCGCAGTCGACCTCGCTGACACCGAGGGACGTCCAGTGGCACGTGTCTCCGGGCTGGTGGTCCGCCCGGTGACCAGTGAACAGCTCGGCGAGGCGAGTGCCGCGGCCGGATCACTGTTCCGGGTCGAGTGGACCGAGGTGCCGGATGCGTCGGCGGAGCTGCCTGCCGTCGCACTGATCGGCGTCGGCGAGGCGTTCGCCGACGTGGTGCGGGACGCAGTGGCCGACGTCCGAACCTATGCCGACCTGGACGAACTGGCCGCCGATACCGACCGGCCGGTTCCGACGCTGGTCGTGGCCGTCGCCGGGACCGCCGACGGCACGGCGCCGGACGTGGCCGGGCAGACGCACGCCGCCGTGGCGCAGTCGCTGGACCTGGTGCAAAGGTGGGTCGCGGAGGAGCGGTTCCGCACGTCGCGGCTGGTCGTGCTGACCATGTGCTCCACAGTGGTCTCCGCCGCTGTGCGCGGACTGGTGCGGTCGGCCACGGCCGAGTACCCGGGCCGGTTCGCGACATTGGAGGCCACGGACGTCGACGTCGACCAACTTGTCTCCGCCCTGCGTGCGTTGGCCGCCGACGAATCCGACGTCGCCGTGCGCGGTGACGGAGTCGTCGCGCCCCGTCTCGCGCGCGCCGGTCAGTCGGGGGGCGCCGTTGATGCCGTGGTGGAGTGGTCCGGTCCGGGTGCGGTGGTGGTGACCGGTGGTACGGGTGGTCTGGGTGCGGTGGTGGCCAGGCATCTGGTGCGGGTGCATGGGGTGCGGGAGCTGCTGCTGTTGTCGCGGCGGGGAGCGGACGCGCCGGGGGTGGGTGAACTCCTCGTCGAGCTCGGTGAGTTGGGTGCCGAGGCCGAGGTTGTGGCGTGTGATGTGTCGGACCGTGGGGCGCTGGCGGGTGTGCTGGCGGGCCGGTCGGTCCGGGGTGTGGTCCATGCCGCGGGCGTCTTGGACGACGGGCTTGTCGGCAGCCTGACCCCCGAGCGGGTGGAGTCCGTCCTGCGCCCCAAGGTCGACGCCGCCTGGCACCTGCACGAACTGCTCCCCGACGACACGCCGTTCGTGGTCTTCTCCTCCGTCGCCGGTGTGCTGGGCAGCGTCGGCCAAGCGGCCTACGCGGCGGCCAACGCCTTCCTCGACGCCCTGGTGACCCTGCGCCGGGACATGGGCCTGCCGGCGGTGTCCCTCGTGTGGGGCCCCTGGGAGCAGCAGGCCGGAGGCATGACGGCCGACCCGCAGCGTACGTCCGGCACCGGCATCCCCGCGATCACGGTCGACCAGGGCTTGGCGCTGTTCGACGCGGCACTGCGGACGGCCGAACCGGCGGTCCTGCCCGTTCCCCTCGACCTGCGTGCCGTCCGCGGCCTTGCCGAAGTACCGCCTCTTTTCCGCGGTTTGGTGCGGTCGCGACGTCGGGTGGTTGCGGGGGGTGGTCTGCTTCAGCGGCTCACTGGTCTGGACGAGGTGGAGCGGGGGGAGGTGCTGCTGGATGTGGTGCGGGTGCAGGTGGCGTTGGTGCTGGGTCACGAGAGCCCGGTCGGCCTCGATGATGCGCGGTCGTTCCGGGATCTGGGTTTTGATTCGTTGCTGGCTGTGGAGTTGCGCAACGGTTTGCAGTCGGTGACGGGTCTGCGGTTGCCGGCGACGTTGGTGTTCGACTATCCCTCGGTGTCCGCGCTGGCCGGGTTCCTGCTGGAGGAGGTGCTGGGGGCGCGGGCGGCGGCCCCGGCAGCGGCGTCGGTGGCGGCGGTGGCGCCTCTCGCCGATGATCCGGTGGTGGTCGTGGGGATGGCGTGCCGTTTCCCGGGGGATGTGTCGTCGCCGGAGGATTTGTGGCGGCTGGTGTCCGAGGGTGTGGACGCGGTGGGTGAGTTCCCGTCCGACCGTGGTTGGGATCTGGAGCGGCTGTATCACCCGGATCCGGAGCACAGCGGTACGTCCTCCACCCGCCACGGTGGGTTCCTGCACGGTGCGGGGAACTTCGACGCGGACTTCTTCGGGATGAGTCCGCGGGAGGCGTTGGCGACGGATGCGCAGCAGCGGTTGCTGCTGGAGTCGGTGTGGGAGGCGGTCGAGCGGGCGGGTGTCGATCCGACGTCGTTGCGCGGCAGCCGGACGGGTGTCTTCGCCGGCGTGATGTACAACGACTACCGGGAGTTGCTGCCGGGGGAGGAGTACGAGGCCTTCCGTGGTAACGGCAGCGCGCCGAGCGTCGCCTCGGGTCGTGTGGCGT
>NZ_VJZC01000834.1 GCF_009377185.1 Streptomyces spongiae | reverse complement strand
GACTGGGGGCCGGTGGGTCCGGGTGCCGGGCTGCTCTCCCGCTCTGGTGTCCGTTCGGGGCAGGGAAGCAGCGGGCAGGGAAGCAGCGGGCAGGGGATCACGTGTCCAGTGAGAGTGCGTTCTTGGCGTGCGCGAGGGATGCCTCGGAGGCGGGTCCGCCGGGATTCTCGGTGGCCAGGGCCTGGTTGAGGATGACGAAGGGGCGCATCCGCTGCTCGTAGCGGGAGTACGCGGCGCGGTGGTCGCCCTGCGCTTGGGCAAGGCAGTCAGCCAGCACGTGGGCGCCCACGAGGGCAAGGCTGGTGCCCTGCCCCGAGAGGGGCGAGGGGCAGTAGCCGGCGTCACCGAGCAGGGCCACCCTGCCCCGTGACCAGTGGTCCATACGAATCTGGGCCATGGCGTCGCAGTAGAAGTCGGGCGCGGCTCCGGCGGCCTTGGCCAGGCGGGCTCCTTCCCACCGCAGAGACGCGAGCCTGTCGACGACGAGTCGGCGCAGGGCGTCGCCGCCGCGGAGGTCGTCGGCGAGAGGGGCGGACATGAAGCCGAAGGCGATCCTGAGCTCGGTGTTGTCGCGTACGGGCATGATGCCGAAGCCCGCGCCGCCGTCCCGCAGCCACACTTGCCAGTGGTCCAGTGCGAGGAAGTTGTCCGCGCTGAACACCGAGAGGTAACTGCCCAGGTGGTGGGCGAAGTGCTCCTCGGGGCCGAAGGCGAGGCGCCGTACGGCCGAGTGCAGGCCGTCGGCCCCGATCACGAGATCGAAGGTGCGGGAAGCCGCGTGCGCGAAGTCGACGCGGACGCCGGTCTCCTCCTCGTCGAGTGCGGTGATGCTGTCGCCGAAGACGTACTCGACGTCAGCGCGCGTGTGTTCGTACGCCATCCGCACCAGGTCCTCGCGCAGCAGCTCGATGTCGTCGCTGTCGAGCCGGCCGCTGCTGAAGGTCGCCTCGGTGGAGCGGTGGATCTCCTGGCCGTCGGGGGCGAGGATCGACATGCCGCGCATCCGGGTGCGTACGCGTCGTGCCTGCTCCAACAGGCCCATCCGCTCGACGACGTCGAGGGCGGTGCCGCGGATGTCCACGGCCTGGCCACCGGGGCGTGGGCCCGGAGCACGTTCGACGACGGTGGTCCTGAAGCCGTGGCGGTGAAGCCAGTAGGCGAGCACGGGCCCGGCGATTCCGCCGCCGGAGATGAGAACGGTCTGCATGGGTAAGCTCCTTCCGTACGCTGTACGCAGCCTGAACGTACGACGTACGCGCAGCCCCTTCAACTGGCCAAAGGGAGAGACTGCACTAGGACAGGCGCCCTCCAGTCGGCGTCCTCGCCGCTAGCCTCTGCACTAGTACAGACCAGGAAGGCAGCAGGGTGTGACGAAGCCCACAGATGTATCCGAACAGCCGCCCTATCTGCGCATCGTCGCCGGAATCCGCCAGCGCATCATCGACGGCGAACTGGGCCCCGGTGACCGGGTTCCCTCGATCCGTCAGATCGCCAGGGAATGGGGCGTCGCACTCGCCACCGCCACCAGGGCCGTGACCACCCTGCGCCTTGAGGGACTTGTCGAGACCCGCCCCCGGACCGGGACCGTGGTCGCCGGGACCACTCCAGCCAGACCGCCCCGCAGGCACTCGTCCCCCGCACCGGCCTCCGCACCGGCCTCCGCCGCGGCCTCCGAGCAGGAGCTGACCCTCGAACGGATCGTCCGCACAGCCATCGACATCGCCGATGCCGAAGGGCTGTCAGCGCTCTCCATGCGCGGCGTCGCGGCGCGGCTCGGCGTCGCCGCCATGTCGCCCTACCGGTATGTCCCCAGCAAGGACGATCTCATCCTGCTCATGGCCGACACGGCGTTCGGCGAGGAGACCTACCCCGCCGACGCCCCCGAAGAGTGGCGCTCCCGCATCGAACTGGGCGCTCGGACCCTCTGGACCCTCTACCGCAGACACCCGTGGCTGGCCCAGATCGGCTCTCTCACCCGCCCCTTGGTCGTGCCCCATCTGATGGTCCACGCCGAATGGATGCTGGGAGCCCTCGACGGCCACGGGCTCGATCCCACCACGCTGTTCGACATCCACGTACTCCTCTACAGCCACACTCAGGGTCTGGCCGTACAGCTGGAGTGGGAGGCGCACGCCGAAGCCTCCACGGGCCAGTCGGAAGACCAGTGGATGGACAGTCGCGCTCCCGCCCTTCAGGGACTGGTGGAATCCGGCCGCTTCCCGACCTTCGCCAAGGTGGTCGGAGCCTTCGACGACGGCTATGACCTGCGTCTCGACGTTCTTTTCGAATTCGGCCTCAAGGCACTCCTCGACGGCCTGACCCCCATCGTCGAAGGTCAGGAACCCGTCGCGTAGGGCCGCGTTGTCAGTGGTGCGTGGGATCCTGTGGGAGATGGCCAGAAAGACTGCGAATGACGACCCTCTCGCCCCGGTCACGGTTGCCGTGGGCCAGGAGGACCTCCTGCTCGACCGTGCCGTGCAGGAGGTGGTGGCCGCCGCGAAGGCCGCCGACGCCGACACGGACGTACGTGACCTGGCCCCGGACCAGTTGCAGCCCGGGACGCTCGCCGAGCTGACGAGTCCGTCGCTCTTCGCGGAGCGGAAGGTCGTGGTCGTACGCAACGCGCAGGATCTCTCCGCCGACACGGCCAAGGACGTGAAGGCGTATATCGGGGCGCCCGCCGAGGAGATCACCCTCGTGCTGGTGCACGCTGGCGGAGCCAAGGGGAAGGGGCTGCTGGACGCGGCGCGCAAGGCGGGGGCGCGGGAGGTGGCGTGCCCGAAGATGACGAAACCGGCGGAGCGGCTGGGCTTCGTGCGGGGTGAGTTCCGGACGCTGGGGCGCTCCGCCACGCCCGAGGCGTGCCAGGCGCTCGTGGATGCGATCGGGAGTGATCTGCGGGAGCTCGCGTCCGCGGTGTCGCAGCTGGTCGCGGACGTCGAGGGGACGATCGACGATGCCGTGGTCGGGCGGTACTACACCGGGCGGGCCGAGGCGTCGAGTTTCGAGGTGGCGGACCGTGCGGTGGAGGGGCGGGCCGCGGAGGCGCTGGAGGCGTTGCGGTGGTCTCTGGCGACCGGGGTCGCGCCCGTGCTGATCACCAGTGCGCTCGCTCAGGGGGTACGGGCCATCGGGAAGCTGTCCTCGGCGCGGGGTGGACGGCCGGCCGATCTCGCGCGGGAGTTGGGGATGCCGCCGTGGAAGATCGACCGGGTGCGGCAGCAGATGCGGGGGTGGACGCCGGATGGGGTGGCGGTCGCCCTGCGGGCGGTCGCCGAGGCCGACGCGGGGGTCAAGGG
>NZ_VJZC01000833.1 GCF_009377185.1 Streptomyces spongiae | reverse complement strand
CACGTGGGCGGGCGGGTGCAGTTGCGGCCCGTCGGTGGTGGTCGTGAGTGGGACTGTCCGCCGGAGTCGGTGGGGGAGGCGCCTGCGGAGAAGGTGCTGAGGGAGCGGGTGCGGCGGGCCAACCGGGAGGGGCGGCTGCCGTGTTGAACTGTCCGCATGGTGACCTTGCCGCCCCGCCTCGTCCAGGCCCTGGAGCGCTTCAACTCCGCCCATCCCTGGGACCACAACGCGCACTACCACGCGTGGATCCTGCGGCAGGTGCCCCGGCGCTTCGGCCGTGCCCTGGATGTCGGGTGCGGGAGCGGTGACCTGGCCAGGCTGCTGGCGACCCGGGCGTCCGAGGTGCACGGCATCGACTCGGATCCGGAGATCGTCGAACGGGCGCGGGAGGCGACTCCGGCCGGTGCGCCGGTGACCTTCGCCGTCGCGGACGCGCTGGGTGAGGGCCCTGACGGGTCGTACGACGTCATCACCTGCGTCGCCGTCCTTCATCACCTGCCGTTGGACGAGGCGCTCGCGCACTTCCGTCGGCGACTGGCGCCCGGGGGAACGCTGGTCGTGGTCGGGCTCGCCCGCACGGAGACCCTGGTGGACCAGCTGCTCGGCCTCGCCTCCGTCCCGGCGAACGTCCTGGTGGGGTGGGTCAAGAACAGAGGGCGCACGGCACCGCGGCCGGTGTCCATGACCGCGGTGACCCGGTCGGCGGAGGAAGGCTTCGGTGACATCGTCCGGGAGGCGCGGCGCGTGCTGCCCGGTGTGCGGCTTCGGCGTCGGCTGTTCTGGAGGTACACGCTGGTGTGGCGTCGGACGTCTGACGATCTTGTGATCGACTAGCTCTGTTTGCAGGCAGGGCGGGCGGGACGCGGGTGCGGCGGATCAACCTGGACGGGCGATTGCCGTGATGAGGGATTCGCCGTAGCGTGGCATAAGAACCTGCTCGGTTCTTATGCGTGGAGGCGGCGATGTCTCGCACCATGATCGACCTGGATGATGCACTTGTCGCTGAGGCGGCGGAGATACTGGGCACCACCACCAAACGAGCCACGGTGAACGGCGCGCTTGAGGAGTTCGTGGCGGCCGCCAAGCGACAGCGGTTCATGGAGATGCTCGACGAGGGGGCCTTCAGCGACCTGGGCGATCCGGAAGTGATGGCGAGGGCGTGGCAGTAGCGCGGTACCTGGTCGACAAGAGCGTATGGGCGCGGGCCAGGCACCCCTCGGTGAAGACGGTTCTGAGTCCACTCGTTCATCGAGGGCTGGTGGCGACCTGTGCCGTGATCGACCTGGAGATTCTGTTCAGCGCGCGCAACGCGGCGAAGCATGCGACGGGGCGCTCGCTCCGGAAGGGCTTCGAGTGGTTGCCTCTTACTGATGAGATCGGTGCTCGGGCGGTCCAGGTCCAGGGCCTTCTCGCGGAAAAGGGGATTCACCGGGAGTCTTCCATCCCGGATCTGCTGATCGCCGCTACGGCCGAGCGGCATGGTGTGACGGTGCTCCACTACGACGGCGACTATGAACACATCGCCGAGATCACCGGTCAACCCACAGAATGGGTCGTGGAGCGCGGCTCGGTGCCGTGAGCCGAGGTGCCGCGGTCACAGGTTGCCCATCGGTTCGATGTCCACCCTTATCGGCTCGCCCCACACCCGCAGCACCTCGTAGTCCGTGAACTCGTGGACCAGGCGGTACGCCATCGCCGGGCGGGGGCCGCGGCGCTGGGCGGCCAGGTACAGCTCGGCCTCGCGGCGGTCGCGGCGTGGGGTGCCGCAGAGCTGCCACGCCTGGCCGTTCCACGCCTCCGGGAGCCAGCGCTGCTGGGGCTGGGGGCGGTCGCCGCTCATGCCGTAACGGGACGGGGCGGGTTCGACGGGTGTCGCGGGGCGTGGTGGCCCGTACGCGCCGTTGACCTGGGTGCGCAGGGCCGTGCGGCGGCGGGTCTCGCAGAGGAGGCAGCGGTCGGGGGCGTCCTCGTCCACCGGGCCGTTCGGATGCTCGGCGCAGCGTGTCGTGGGTTTCGCGCTCGTGACCGTCTCGTCCAACAGGTCCAGGGCGCGCCGGAGGTCGGCCTTGACCTCGTGCAGCTTGGCGTCGGGGGTGGTGGCCGTCAGGGCCTCGCCGTGCTCGCCGACGAGGCGCAGGGCCCGGCCCAGGGCGGTCAGTTGCGCGTGGTTCGCCATGCTCGTCCCCTCCTCGGGTCCTCGGGCGGTGTCTTGCCGTCGTGGTCGAGCATGGCATGGACCACTGACATCGAGGGACAACGAGGGGCAGCGGGGCAACGAGGGGCAGCGAGGGCTACGCCTCCCCGGCCAACCCGTCGAGGCGGTCGCGCTGAGCCCGGGTCAGCCGCAGGCGGTCCGCCGCGACGTTCTCCTCCAGGTGGTCGGTGCGGGTGGTGCTCGGGATGGGGAGGACGACCGGAGAGCGGTCGAGGAGCCACGCGAGCGCGACCTGGGTGGCGGTGGCGCCCAGCTCGGCCGCCACCGCGGCGACCTCGGCCCGCTCGCCCGACGTCCCGTGCGCGACGGGCCGCCACGGCAGGAACGCGATGCCCGCCGCCGTACACGCGTCGAGCACCGGCTCGTGCTCCCGGTCGAACAGGTTGTAGCGGTTCTGCACGCTCGCGATGTCGACGATCTCCCGCGCTCGGTCGAGTTCGGCGACGGTGACCTCCGACAGGCCGATCCGGCCCACCTTGCCCTCGTCCCTCAACTCCCGCAGCGTGCCCAGCTGGTCGGCGAGGGGCGTCTCAGGGTCGATGCGGTGCAGTTGGAGCAGTTCGACGCGCTCGACGCGCAGTCGGCGCAGCGCCTCGTCCACCTGGTGGCGCAGGACCTTGGGCCGCCCGTCCGTCCGCACCTTGCCCGACGGCGACCGCGCGATCCCGACCTTGGTCGCGACGAGCAGGTCCTCCGGGTACGGGTGCAGGGCCTCGGCGAGGAGTTCCTCGTTGGCTCCCCAGCCGTACATGTGGGCCGTGTCGATCAGCGTGACGCCGAGTTCCACGGCCTGCCGGGCGAGCGTGAGGGAGGCCGTGCGGGCGTCGGCGGGTTCGGCGGACAGGTGCATGGCGCCCAGCCCGAGCCGCCGTACCTCGAGATCCCCGCCGATCCGAAACGTGGTCGTGGTCGATGCCATCTGCCGTCTCCGCCCTGTCGCCTTCGCCGGCTCGGTCAAGCGACAACGCTAACAACGCAGTTGGACAGGTCACCCGGTATTTTCCACGGTATTTTCTACACCTTTTCCTGTGCCCTTTTCTGTGCCCGTTCCTGTGCCCTTTTCCTGTGCCTTTTCCTGCGGCACTCCGG
>NZ_VJZC01000832.1 GCF_009377185.1 Streptomyces spongiae | reverse complement strand
GGACGGGTAGGGGCGGCGGGGGCGCAAACAATCCCGTCGAGCCGCCCGCCGGGTTCGTTGTACGGTTCTGATGTCCCTACCACACGGATGGCAGGGCCACCGATCCCGTACCGGCGGGTCATCCGGACACACACATGTATGTGGGGACTCTGTCCTTCGACCTCCTGCTCGGCGACGTCCACTCGCTGAAGGAGAAGCGCTCAGTCGTCCGCCCGATCGTCGCGGAGCTCCAACGCAGGTTCGCGGTGAGCGCCGCGGAGGTCGACCATATGGACCTGCACCGCCGGGCAGGCATCGGCCTGGCGGTGGTCTCGGGGGACGCGGGACACCTGACCGACGTACTGGACCGGTGCGAGCGCCTCGTCGCCGGCCGCCCGGAGGTGGAACTGCTCTCGGTGCGGCGCCGCTTCCACGGCGAGGACGACTGACCGACCCGGACACGGGAACCACAGCACCACAGCACACACGCAGAACCACGCAGAACCACGCAACAGCAGGAAGAACGAGGAGACGGACCAGTGGCCGACAACGCGCGGGCGAAGAGGCTGGCGGACCTCATCCGAGAGGTGGTGGCCCAGAAGCTGCAGCGCGGGATCAAGGACCCGCGGCTCGGCTCCCACGTCACCATCACGGACACCCGGGTGACGGGTGATCTGCGGGAGGCGACCGTCTTCTACACCGTGTACGGGGACGAGGAGGAGCGGCAGGCAGCCGCCGCCGGACTGGAGAGCGCCAAGGGCATCCTCCGCTCCGAGGTCGGCCGGGCCGCGGGCGTGAAGTTCACGCCGACCCTCGCCTTCGTCGCGGACGCCCTCCCGGACACCGCCCGGACCATCGAGGACCTCCTCGACAAGGCACGGGCCTCCGACCAGGCGGTGCGCGATGCCGCGTCCGGCGCCCAGTACGCCGGCGAGGCGGACCCGTACAAGAAGCCGGGCGACGACGAGGACGACATCGCCGAATGACCCAGAAGACCCG
Source organism: Streptomyces spongiae (assembly GCF_009377185.1). Lineage (GTDB taxonomy): Bacteria > Actinomycetota > Actinomycetes > Streptomycetales > Streptomycetaceae > Streptomyces > Streptomyces spongiae. Next base: position 2,333 of record NZ_VJZC01000832.1, on the reverse strand, counting down.
CAAGACCACCACGCCCGACGGCCTTGTCATCGTCGACAAGCCGTCGGGCTTCACTTCGCACGACGTCGTCGCCAAGATGCGCGGCATCGCGAGGACCCGCCGCGTCGGACACGCCGGCACCCTCGACCCGATGGCGACCGGCGTGCTCGTCCTCGGCGTCGAGAAGGCGACCAAGCTCCTCGGCCACCTCGCGCTGACCGAGAAGGAGTACCTGGGCACGATCCGCCTGGGACAGGACACCGTCACGGACGACGCCGAAGGGGACGTCACCTCCTCCACGGACGCCTCCAAGGTCACCCGGGACGACATCGACGCCGGCATCGCCAAACTGACCGGCGACATCATGCAGGTGCCGTCCAAGGTCAGCGCCATCAAGATCGACGGCGTACGGTCCTACAAGCGGGCGCGCGACGGTGAGGACTTCGACATCCCGGCCCGCCCGGTGAAGGTCGCGTCCTTCGCCGTCTACGACGTCCGGGAAGCGGTCGCCGAGGACGGCACCCCCGTGCTCGACGTGATCGTCTCCGTGGTCTGCTCGTCCGGTACCTACATCCGGGCGCTGGCCCGGGACCTGGGCGCCGACCTCGGTGTGGGCGGCCACCTCACCGCCCTGCGGCGGACGCGCGTGGGGCCGTACAAGCTGGACTCCGCGAAGACGCTGGACCAGCTCCAGGAGAACCTCACGGTCATGCCGATCGCCGAGGCCGCCGCGGCCGCGTTCCCCCGCTGGGACGTGGACGCCAAGCGCGCCAGGCTGCTGCTGAACGGCGTACGGCTGGAGATGCCCGACGCGTACGCGGGCAGCGGCCCCGTGGCCGTCTTCGACCCGGAGGGCCGGTTCCTGGCCCTGGTCGAGGAACTGAAGGGCAAGGCGAAGAGCCTGGCCGTGTTCGGCTGACACCGGACCCGCCGGATCACGAGGCGGAGTGCCTCGTTCTCCCGTGGAGCGGCGATCACGGGGACTCCATCCCGCCGCTCCACGGTCCCCCCTCGGTTCCCCCACCCAAGGGTGTATCCATCCGCCCCCGGCTATTCACCCCAACGAGCAGGCGCTCGGAGTGAACCGAGGGAGCGGAAGGGGGCGCGTTCGCCTGGCGATCTGTTCCGCTGATCATCGCGTGCCTACCGTCGGAAGCAGTGCACGGCAGGGAGGTCAGGGAGGTTCAGGCATGGGCGGGCAAGGCCGTCAGGCAACGTACGACGGCCGCGAAACGCGGAACGAGATCCGGGACGAGAGCGGGGACGAGATCCGGGACGAGATCCTGGTGCGGATCTGCGACCGGGCCGGACGACCACGCGGTACGGGTTTCGTGGCCGACCGGCACGGCACGGTGCTGACCAGCCACGAAGCGGTCGAAGGACTGGCCCGGCTGGTGCTGAGGGCCCCCGGCGGCCGCACCTTCGCGGTGACCGCCGACGAGGTGACCCCACTGCCCGCACTCGATCTCGCGATCGTCCGCACCGACGGGCTCGGCCTGGCGCCCCTGCCCATCACCGTACGGGACGCGGTCGAGCCGGGTACGTACGTCCGGATCGCCGCCGGTGGCTGGCGTGAGGCGCGGGTGCTGGGCGCCGCCGACGTGACGTACACGGCCGGGGACGACTCCCACCTGCTCGGCGGGGCCCTGGAGTTGGCGATCGGCACGGCGGGCCGTGACGCGCTGCGCCCGGGCGGCGGGGCGGCCGGCGGGCCCGTGCTCGACGCCACGACCGGCACCGTGATCGGGGTGCTGGGCACCGCGTTGCGCACCGAACGCGGCGCGGCCGGCTTCGCGGTACCGCTGCGGGAGGCCGACGGGCCCCTGGGCGAGCTCCTGTCCCGCAACGCGGCGACCGTGCCCGCGTACGGCCCGGACCTCAACCTGGCGGGCGTCCTGGAGCTCACGGCCACCCTGGTGGGCTCGGAAGGGCCGTCGACGACCGTGGCCCCGGTCGAACGTGCCGACGTCGTACGGGAGTTCACGGCGTTCATCGACGGACAGGCCACCGTCCTGGCACTCGTCGGCGCCCCCGGCAGCGGCCGTACGACAGAACTGGCGGTCCTCGCCGACCGGCGCTCCCGAAGCCCGGAACCGGCGCCCACGCTCTGGCTGCGCGGCGCCGACCTGCGGGACACCGACGAGTCGGTCGAGGACGCGGCCAGGCGGGCCCTGGAGCGGGCGGGACGGATCGTGGTGGCGTCGCGCGCGGACGAGGGCCTCCCGTCGGCGGTGGTGCCTCCGGGGGAGTACGCCGGCGAACTCGGCGACATCACCCCCGAGCGCCTCGCCCGCCTCGCACGGGCCGCCGGCCGCCCCCTGCTGCTTCTCCTGGACACCCCCGAGGAGATGCCC
>NZ_VJZC01000831.1 GCF_009377185.1 Streptomyces spongiae | reverse complement strand
GTCCCTGACAGCCTGCGGCCATGACCGCGGTGCCGTACTCGACGAGGTCGGAGCCGTCCGGGGGACCGCCGGCCGCGAGGATGGGGAGGGGGCTTTCCGCCACGACCTCGGCCATCCGCTCCAGCGGCAGCGCCACGGAGGTTTTCACCATGTCCGCGCCCAGGTCGGCGGCCACATTGGCCAGATGGGCGAGGAGGGCCGGGGCGCGCGGGTCCTATATCCGGGGCCCGCGAGGGTAGATCATCGCGATCAGCGGCATGCCCCACGCGTCGCAGGAACGCGCCACCGCCCCGAGATCGGCCAGCTGCTGGGCCTCGGTGTCCGAGCCGATGTTGACGTGGACGCTCACCGCGTCCGCGCCGAGCCGCAGCGCCTCCTCGACGTCGGCGACCAGCACCTTGGCGTGCACGTCGGCGGAGTGGGCGGTGCTGGCGCTCAGGTGCACCACCAGAGCGCAGCTCTTGAGGATGTCCGGCGCGAAGGCGCGGACCCGTCCCTTGTGGACGATGATCCCGTCGGCTCCGCCGTCCACCAGGGCGCGCAACAGGTCGTCCCACTTGTCGGCGGGGACGATCGGGCCGTCCGAAACGCTGTGGTCGAGCGGCACGAGGAGATGCCGACCGTCCCCCGCCAGCGAAAGTCTTCTCAAGCGAAATAACTTGCCGGTTTTGAGCATGGGTAATACGCCTTCCCTGCCCGAAAATCGATGGTCGTAGAACTTTCAATCTCCAGCGGGCGCCAGCATTCCGTGCGTAATCAGTCGTTGGCAAGGTGTAATGACGGCCAAATATTCATACAGGCGAGTGCAAGAGTATTGACAGCGAGTTGACAGGTTGGGAGGGGTTGACGCTCCGGGGGATGCGTGTTCGCGCCCACTTCCATGCATTAGGTCGATCTGTCCGAACTCGTAGCCGCATCAGGTGCTTTATTGTCACTGGCGCGTGTAAATAGCCGACCCATTGTGGAAATTGAATTCCCGGGATTATGGTGCCTTCCGCTCCCCACCTGTCCCGCTCCTCGCCTGGAAGTGATTCCCCCATGCCCGAATTACCGTCCAATGCCGCGCCGGTGATCGTTGCGTCCCCAGGGGCCACACCCGGGAGCGCGAGGACCGAGGCGCCGCGGGTCGCTGCCGCGAGCCTGGTCGGCACGACGATCGAGTACTACGACTTCGCGGTGTACGGCACCGCCAGCGCGCTCGTTCTCGGCCCCGCCTTCTTTCCCTCCGGCAACGCCACCGTCTCCTCCCTCGCCGCGTTCCTCACGTTCGCCGCGGCTTTCCTCGCCCGCCCGCTCGGCGTGGCACTGTTCGGGACGATCGGCGACCGCGTCGGCCGCCGCCGGGCCCTGGTCGTCTCCCTCCTCCTGATGGGCGTGGCGACGGTCGGCATAGGACTGCTCCCGACCTACGAGACCGCCGGAGTCCTCGCCCCCGTCCTGCTGGTGACGCTCCGTCTGGTGCAGGGCGTGAGCATGGGCGGGGAGTGGGGCGGGGCGGTGCTGCTCGCCGCGGAGCACGCGCCGCCCGGACGCCGCGCGCTGTACGCGTCCATCCCTCAGGCCGGCCCCTCGCTCGGTTTCCTGCTGTCCAGCGCGGTCATCCTGCCCACCCTGAACCTCGCCGGCCGGGACGCCTTCACGGACTGGGCCTGGCGGATCCCGTTCCTGCTCAGCACCGTGCTCGTCGTGATCGGCCTGTGGGTGCGTACGACGGTTTCCGAGTCGCCGCTGTTCACGCCGCCGGCAGACCGTTCCCCGCGTTTCCCGCTGGCAACGCTTCTCACCCGGCACCCCGGTCGGCTGTTGCTCGGCATCGGCGCCGCGCTGGGCGGCTCGGCCGTCTACTACCTGACGATCGTCTACAGCCTCTCGTACGGACCGAAGGAACTCGGCATCCCCCAGAACACGATGCTGACCGCCGCGAGCGTCGGCGCGGCGGCCGGAATCGCCGTCACCGTCCCGGCCGCCAGGCTGGCCGACCGGATCGGCCGTCGTCCGGTGATGCTGACGGGAGCCGTGGGCTGCGTGATCTGGGCGGTACCCATGTACGCCTCGCTGAGTTCAGGCGATGCCTGGGTGATCACTGGCGCCTACACGGTCGGGCTCATGCTGCTCGCGCTGATGTTCTCGCCGGTGGCGGCCTTCCTCCCCGAGCTCTTCCCGGCGCGGCTGCGCTACACCGGCGCCTCCGCGGCCTTCATCCTCGCCAACACCCTCGGAGGCGGCTTCGCCCCGCTCGTCGCCACCTGGCTCAACAGCCAGTGGGAGACACCGCTGGTCCTCGGCTTCTACACCGGCGGACTCTGCTTGCTGAGTTTCCTGTGTCTGTGGGCTCTGCCGGAGACCCGCGATCAGCGGTTCGAAGCCTGACGCACGGTCTCCAGCAGTTCGCGGGCCATCCGGTGCGCGGGGGCCTCGGTCTGTTCGGCGACGCGGCGGAAGGTGTCCTGGGCCGGGCGGGCCGGCCAGTCGGGTGGGAGGTGGCGGGCCGGGAGTCTGGGGTCGGTGCGGATGGTCCACAGCCATTCGCTGACCAGCCGCAGCCGCGTGGCGATCGGGTCGTCCCCGGAGCCGGCGTTCAGGTGGGCCGTCCAGCGTTTGTCGAAGGTGACGTAACGGGCGGCGATGCTCTCCAGGTCCCAGGTGTCGCGGATCATGAGCCCGATGTCGGTGGACTCGTCGGCCCGGGAGTGGAAGATCTTGACGTGGTCGGTGAGCCCGAGTTCCGCGACCACGTCGGCGACGTCGACCTTTCCGGGGGCGATCCACAGCCCGCTGTACAGCGCGCCGAACCCGGACCAGGTGAGCCGCGAGCGCAGGTCGTGGCGCTGGCGCTTCCAGGAGTCGGGGAGGGAGAAGCCCAGGAGCGTCCAGCCGCCGTCCCAGTCGTCGTTGACGGCGCCCTGCTTCCAGATGCGGGTACGGCCGTCCTCCAGGACGCGTGTCGCCTGCGGGGTCAGGCCGAAGTGCATCCTGCGTCCCTCGCGCCGGCGCCGCAGCAGGCCGCGGTTGACCATGCGGGTCAGCGTGGACCGTACGGCCTGTTCACCGACCCCGACGCGGCCGAGGACGTCGATGATGCTGCCCGAGTAGACGCACAGGTCCCCCTCTTCCAGGACGTGGTTGCCGAAGAAGGTGAGCATGAGCGACTGCGGGCGCGACTGCGGCCCGTCCGAGGTGTCCAGGATGTCGTCGTTCTCCACGGTGGAAAGCGTACGGCCGCCCGCCGACAACGCGGTGGGCGGCCGTACGGCGTCACCGGCCGTCACTGGCCGTCGGCGGGGTGGGCGAGGTCGTAGGGGCGCAGGTACGG
>NZ_VJZC01000083.1 GCF_009377185.1 Streptomyces spongiae | reverse complement strand
CCCCCGACGACACCACCGCCCCCCTGCCGACCGAGGCGAAGCCCCCGGTCGTCCTGCTGCACGGATTCATAGACAACCGGTCCGTCTTCGTCCTGTTGCGCCGTTCGCTCGCCCAGCACGGTCGGCGGCAGATCGAGTCGCTCAACTACTCACCCCTCACCTGCGACATCCGCACCGCGGCAGAACTGCTCGGCCGGCACATAGAGGAGATCTGCGAGCGCACGGGCCGTGAGCGGGTGGACATCGTCGGGCACAGCCTCGGGGGACTCATAGCGCGGTACTACGTGCAGCGGCTCGGCGGCGACCTCCGCGTGCGCACGCTCGTCACGCTCGGCACCCCGCACGGGGGCACGCGCGTGGCACCACTGGCCGACGCGCACCCCATCGTGCGCCAGATGCGCCCCGGCTCGCCGGTGCTCGAGGAGTTGCGCGAGCCGGCGCCCGACTGCCGTACGCGGTTCGTGGCCTTCTGGAGCGATCTCGACCACCTGATGGACCCGCTGGAGACCGCCTGCGTCGACCATCCGGACCTGTTCGTGCAGAACGTGCGGGTGAGCGGCATCGGGCACCTCGCGCTGCCCGTCCACCCCGCCGTCGCCGCAGAGATACGGCAGGCACTCGACCTCGACGAGACGACACCTGAGGCGACGCCCGAGGCGGGAAATCGCGCAGGGGGCCTGACGGTGGCGTAATCGCTCACAAGCAGGTGAAAAACCGGCAGAACCAGTCGAGTCGAGCCGTGACTCGACACTCGAAGCATCGTCGGCACAGCCGCTCGACAGTCGCCACGCGGCTCCTTACGTTCGAACAACCTTCGAACGCAAGGCCAAGGCTGAGTCCATAGTCCGGCGAAAGACGCTCGAATGCCCGTTTCCTGCGAGCAGGAAACCCGTTGAAGATTGTCGCGCCCGCGTACCGCCGGGTACAGTCGCCGCACTGCTCTGCCAGCCCCTGTCGTCGAGGCGAAAGAGAAGTTGGTGAACGACCGTCACCCGTCGGGGACTGCGACTCCCCCGGCCCCGGCTTCCGATGAGGCCTCGGCGCACTACGCGTCGTACGGCCACCAGGAAGCCTCGTACGGCGACTTCACCACGTACGACGCTTACGGCGCCACCGGTTTTGACACCGGTCACCACACCATCGCCACGACCGCCGCCACCGACACGGGCTTCGCGACCACGACCTTCGAGACCACGACTTTCGAGACCGACCCCCTCTTCGGCGATCTGCCGGGCGACGGTGCGACCGGCTCGTACGACTCCTCGCAGTGGTCCACGGGCAGCCAGCACACGCTGAACTACGACCCGTACGCGGCACAGCACCAGACCGCCTACGACACGGGCAGCTACGACTCCAGCGGCTGGACGGCCGGTTACCACAACCTCGGCGAGATCCCCGCGCAGTCCCAGAGCCCCGAGGCGACCGGACAGTGGGACGCGAACGGATGGCTGCAGGCCGACCAGCTGGGCGAGGCAAGCCAGTTGGGGCAGTCGACCGACCAGACCCAGCACTGGACGGGCACGCAGTTCTTCGACACGGGCGTCTACGACGCCACGCAGTGGAACGGCGACGGCACCTCCGGCGATCACGACGCGAACGGCCATGAGCCGTACGAGGCGTACGAGCAGCAGACTTCGGCCGACGGGTACGAGCACCCCTCCCCCGACGCCTTCGACCAGCAGGCGACCGCCACCTTCGAGCAGGTCAACCCCTACGACGACGAACAACTCGTCGCCATGGAGGGTGAGTTCGAGGGAGCCGACGACACCGGCGCGCACGGAGCGAGCCCTTCCACTCTGCCGGCTCCGCCGGACGACGAGGAAGAGTCCGCGTCCGAGACTCCCCTCGCCTCAACGGCGTCCGGCGCCCCCACCGGCTCCGGCCGGGCGGCGGCCCGCGCGGCCGGGCGCTCGCGTCGTCGCGCGCCGGCGAAGCGTTCCGGCCCGGCGAAGCGTTCCGCCGTACTGACCATCGCGGTGCCGTCGGCGTGCGTGATGGGCGTCGCGGGGATCGCCGCCGCCTCCGTGGGCGGTGGGGACGAGGACGCCAACAGGACGACGGCCGCCGCGTCGGACGCGGTCGCGGTCAAGCCGTCCGCCGCCAACAACAAGCTCGACACCCAGCTCGAGAGTCTCTCGGCCGGGGCGGACGATTTCGCCGACCGCGCGAGCCGCACCCAGGAGCGCATCGACCTCAAGGCCCAGCAGGAGGCCGAGAAGAAGCGGGCAGCGGCGGAGGCGGCACGCAAGGAGCGTCTGCGGCCGAAGTTCGCGCTCCCGGTCGCGCAGAAGGGGCTCAGCGCGTACTACGGGCAGTCCGGCATCAACTGGATGTCCGTGCACACCGGCATAGACTTCCCGGTGTCGTACGGGACACCGGTGATGGCGGCCACTGACGGAACCGTTCGGACGCAGTGGAACAGCGCCTACGGCAACATGGTCATCGTGACCGCCAAGGACGGTACGGAGACGTGGTACTGCCACCTCTCCACGTACAAGGTTCCTTCGGGAGCGACCGTCAAGGCCGGGGACATGATCGCGTACTCCGGAAACTCCGGTAACTCGACCGGCCCGCACCTGCACTTCGAGGTGCATCCCGGGGGCGGCTCGGCGATAGACCCGCTGCCGTGGCTGCGGAGCCACGGGCTCGACCCGACGTAACCCCGTCCCACAGCAAGGAAAAGACCGGGCCCCTGCGGGAAGCAGGGGCCCGAATCGTGTCCGTGCTCTCTTCTACAGCGCTCTGTCCTGTACAGCGCCCTCGCCCTACAGCTTCTCCACCGGCGCGTACCGCAGGAGCAGCCGCTTCGGCTTGGGTTCGCCGAAGTCGATCGTCGCCTCGGCGTTGGCACCCGTGCCCTTCACGGCGACGACCGTGCCCAGGCCGAACTGGTCGTGGGTGACGCGGTCGCCGACGGCCAGGGAGACGACCGGCTTCTCGGTGGCGCGACGCGTGGCGAAGCCGGAGGCGCCCGCGGCGGACGAGCGGGCGCGGGAGGACGACAGGGAGGCGGCGATCCCCGAGGCCGGCCCGGAGGACACCGGTGCCGTTGACGGGCCCGTGCGCTTCCAGTCCAGGTGCGCCGCCGGGATCTCCTCCAGGAAGCGGGACGGCGGGTTGTACGACGGCTGGCCCCAGGCACTCCGCAACGTCGAGCGGGACAGATAGAGCCGTTCCCGCGCGCGCGTGATGCCCACGTACGCCAGGCGCCGCTCCTCCTCCAGCTCCTTGGTCTGGCCGAGGGCCCGCATGTGCGGGAAGACGCCGTCCTCCATGCCGGTGAGGAAGACGACCGGGAACTCCAGGCCCTTGGCGGTGTGGAGGGTCATCAGCGTGATGACGCCGTCGCCGTCCTCCTCGTCCGGGATCTGGTCGGAGTCGGCGACCAGGGCGACCTGCTCCAGGAAGTCGGCGAGTGTCCCCGCCTCGCCCTCGGCGCGCTCCTGCTCGAACTCCAGGGCCACGGCCGCGAGTTCCTGGAGGTTCTCGATACGGGTCTCGTCCTGGGGGTCGGTCGAGGCCTGCAACTCGGCCAGGTAGCCGGTGCGTTCGAGGATCGCCTCCAGGACCGTGGCCGGGCCGGCGCCCGAGTCGACGATCGTGCGCAGGTCCTCCATGAGCGTGTTGAACCGCTTGACGGCGTTCGTGGAGCGGGCCGCCATGCCGTACGCCTCGTCCACGCGCCGCAGCGCCTGCGGGAAGCTGATCTTCTCGCGCTGGGAGAGGGCGTCGATCATCGCCTCGGCGCGCTCGCCGATGCCGCGCTTGGGGACATTGAGGATGCGGCGCAGCGGGACCGAGTCCTCCGGGTTGGCCAGGACCCTGAGGTAGGCCAGGACGTCCCGGACCTCCTTGCGCTCGTAGAAGCGGACGCCGCCGACGACCTTGTAGGGCAGGCCGACGCGGATGAAGACCTCTTCGAAGACACGGGACTGGGCGTTCGTCCGGTAGAAGACGGCGACGTCGCCGGCCTTCGCGTCGCCCGCGTCCGTCAGGCGGTCTATCTCTTCGGCGACGAACTGCGCCTCGTCGTGCTCGGTGTCCGCCACGTAGCCGGTGATGCGGGCGCCCGCGCCGGCGTTGGTCCACAGGTTCTTGGGGCGGCGGGACTCGTTGCGCTCGATGACCGCGTTGGCGGCGCTCAGAATCGTCTGGGTGGAGCGGTAGTTCTGCTCCAGGAGGATCGTCGTCGCGTCCGGGTAGTCCTCCTCGAACTGGAGGATGTTGCGGATCGTCGCGCCACGGAAGGCATAGATCGACTGGTCGGCGTCACCCACCACGCACAGTTCGGCGGGCTGGAGGTCGCCCTCGCTGGGCGGTACGTCCACGGGGTGCTCGGAGGTGCCGACGAGCTCGCGCACGAGCGCGTACTGGGCGTGGTTGGTGTCCTGGTACTCGTCGACGAGGACGTGGCGGAAGCGGCGGCGGTAGTGCTCGGCGACGTCCGGGAAGGCGCGCAGCAGGTTGACCGTCGTCATGATCAGGTCGTCGAAGTCGAGGGCGTTGGCCTCGCGCAGCCGCGACTGGTACATGGCGTACGCCTGGGCGAGGGTCTTCTCGAAGCCGTCGGCAGCCTGGGCGGCGAAGTCCTCCTCGTCGATCAGCTCGTTCTTCAGGTTCGAGATCTTGGCGCTGAACGACTTGGGCGGGAAACGCTTGGGGTCGAGGTCCAGGTCACGGCAGACCAGGGCCATCAGGCGCTTGCTGTCGGCGGCGTCGTAGATCGAGAACGACGACGTGAAGCCGAGCTTCTTGCTCTCCCGCCGCAGGATCCGTACGCACGCGCTGTGGAACGTCATCACCCACATCGCGTTCGCGCGCGGGCCGACGAGCTGCTCGACGCGCTCCTTCATCTCACCCGCGGCCTTGTTGGTGAAGGTGATCGCGAGGATCTGGCCCGGGTGGACGTGCCGCTCGCCGAGCAGGTGCGCGATGCGGTGGGTGAGCACACGGGTCTTGCCCGAGCCGGCTCCGGCCACGATGAGCAGGGGGGCGCCGGAGTGGACGACCGCCGCGCGCTGGTTCTCGTTCAGCCCCTCCAGGAGCGCGGCCGGGTCCACCGCGGGGCGTGGGGCGCCGTCGCGGTAGTACCCTCCCCCACTCTCGGCTCCGCTCGAGCGGGGGGACCCCCATCTGTCCGGCGGCACGTCGAACCGGCCGCCGAACAGATCGTCCGGAACCGGCTCCGGCACGTGCTCGTCCTCGGGCGGCGGCGGGGGCTCTTCCTCGTGGGCCCGCGGGGCCTTGAGGTCCGCCAGGAAGCTGTCGTCAAAGAGGCTGCTCATCGCTCTCCGAGTCTAGGCCGCCCCACCGACACCCAGGGGCCACCCCACGAACTCGGGCCCGTGCCCACCCGGTCGGTGATCTCCCGGAGCCGACCATCAGGGCCGTTCTCACCGCCCACGTTCGCGCCGTCACCGGCCGTGATCGGTTCAAACCCGCGAGCACACGTGTCACCTCGTCAGCCAAAACACCCACCCCACCCCCAAAAGGCTGAGACAGGCAAAGCTCGCAGCAAGAACAAATCCCCCCATACATCTCCGAATTCACCACGGACCGCGATGCCCTGAACTAAGGTCACGAAAACGTATCGGGCATATCGCGCATCAACCTTCACAGAGGCCACACGAATTGGCTAGCGTTCTTGGTGGGCCGTTCGACCCAACCGGCGAACGTCGCCGGGCCGGGCGGCCTCCGCCGAGTCCGGCGCACCCTCGCGGAGCCGGAGCCGGGGACCCACCGACCTTGGGGTGAATCGGTCCACCTGCCGTACGCGGCACGGACCGTAGGGCATACCTTCCGATGCAAGCGCCCGAACCCGACAGCTAACTCGGTAGGCGGACAGCGGAAGGAGCCCGCCTTTCATGGCGCCGCACCGAAAGCCGCGTCCTGCCCGGACGCGCACAGGCATACGGACACCCGCCCTGGCGACGGCGGCACTGACGTCCATGGCCCTGTTCTCCCAGACGGCGAACGCCTCGCCCTCAACCGACAAGCCGAGCCTCGAAGAGGTCGAGAAGAAGGTCGGCGACCTCTACCGCCAGGCCGAGTCGGCGACCGAGAAGTACAACGCGGCCGAGGAGCAGACGACCAAGCAGAAGAAGCGCGTCGCCACGCTTCTCGACGACGTCGCCAAGCGCACGGAGAAGCTCAACGAGGCCCGGGAGCGGCTCGGCTCGTTCGCCGCCGCCCAGTACCGTACGGGCGCCGCCTCCCCGGACACGGCGGCGATGCTGCTGGCGGACAACCCGCAGGACTACTTCGACCAGACCCAGCTGATGGACCGCTTGACGGAACGTCAGAAGGACGTGGTCGACGACTTCATCACCCAGCAGACGGAGACGGCGGAGAAGCGCCAGGAGGCCACCGAGAGCCTCGCGTCGCTCACCGAGTCGCAGTCGACGCTGAAGTCGACCAAGGCGAAGGTCCAGGCGAAGCTCACCGAGGCCCGTGAGCTGCTGACCAAGCTGACCGCCGAGGAGAAGGCCCGCCTCGCGGCCATCGAGAAGGAGAAGCAGGAGGAGGCCGAGCGCCGGGCGGAGGAGCTGGCGCGGCAGCAGGCTGCGGAGGCGGAGAAGCAGCAGGCGGCGGAGGCGGAGCAGCAGGAACAGGCGGCCGGCAGCACCTCCACGGTCGAAGCTCCTGTCGAGGACTCCACCTACGCCACGAAGGCCGCGAAGGCGCTCACGTTCGCCCGCTCGCAGATCGGCAAGCCGTACGTCTGGGGAGCGACCGGCCCCGACTCGTACGACTGCTCCGGCCTCACCCAGGCCGCCTGGAAGGCCGCCGGCGTCGACCTGCCCCGCACCACGTGGGACCAGGTCAACGCGGGCAAGACCGTCTCACTCGCCGACGCGAAGCCCGGTGACCTCGTCTTCTTCTACGACGACATCAGCCACGTCGGCCTCTACATCGGCAACGGCATGATGATCCACGCGCCCAAGCCGGGGGCCTACGTCCGCGAGGAGTCGATCTTCTACGACGGCGAGTCGGCGATCCACAGCGTGGTGCGGCCGGCGTAACGGTCGCCCGGTCGTCCGGTCGCACGTCGCCCCTCCCGGCCCTGGTCGGCGCTCGGCTTCTCGCCGACGGCCAGGGCCGGCACGGTCCCGGTCCCGTTTCCGGCCGGGCTCCGCTTCCGGCCAGGTCCCGGTCCCGGCCAGGTCCCGGTCCCGGTCAGGTCCAGAGCACCGCGATGAAGACGTTCGCCGTGGTCAGGGCGCCCACCAGGCCGAACAGCCCCTTCTCCACCCGCTCCTCGTCACGCTTCACGTAGACGAGCCCGAGGATCACGACCAGCAGGGCCAGCTTCACACCGATCTTGATGTTGTTGACCGGCTGGTCGTCGGCCTGGTTGAGGCCGACCAGGACGGCACCGGTGATGAGCATCGTCAGCGCACCGTGCAGCATGGCGGGCACGAAACGGGCCGTCCCCTGCCCCATCGCCTTCATCTGGGTGAGGAAGCCACCCAGGAGGGAGGCGATGCCGATGATGTGCAGGGCGACGAAGAGATGGATGAGTACGTCCATGGAGCCGGAGCCTAACCAGACGCCCTCGCCCGGCCAGTCACCGGCCCCCGCCATCCCGCTGCATATATGCGCCCCCATAGCACCGCTGCGCCACCCGTCGGCACGGAACCGCCGCATCGGTCATCGCTCTGTGTGAAGTCGGCGACGCCAGGCAGGGATCACGTTCACATACGGTCACCCGGTGGTCCGCCGGCACCAATTCCGCACATAGCGTTACCGAGCGGACACCGTCAGGTTTAGCGTCCTCCCCCAGGTGCCCGGCTCCCCACCGCCGCCCTGGCCAGGGGCGGCAGTCGGACACCTCCGCCGAGAGGTCCGGCGGCTGCTCGCTCCCCCTGTGCGGGCCGCCGCCGGACGCGCGACCGCCGACTCCCCACGGCGGTCGAGGCCGAAGAGGCCGCCTCGGTCGTACGCGTCGTACGAAAGGACGTGACCCCCACTTGGCAGCGCACCGCAGAGCCAGACAGCGCCCCCTCAGCGGCGGCACCGCCCGTACCGCTTTCACGATCGCCCTGGCGGGCGCGGCGAGCGCGACTGGCCTCGACGGCACCGGGCACGCCGAACCGCAGCCCACACCGGAGCAGGTACAGGCGAAGGTGAACACGCTGTACGAGGAGGCAGAGGTCGCCACCGAGCAGTACAACGACGCGCGGGAGAGGGCCGGAAAGGCGCGGGAGCGGCTGGAGGACCTGCGGGACGAGGCGGCACGCCGTACGGAGGGGCTGAACTCGGCGCGCGAGAAGCTGGGTTCGATGGCGGCGGCGCAGTACCGCGGTGGTGGCATCGACCCCGCGGTGCAGCTCGCGCTGAGCGACGACCCGGACGCGTACCTGGACGGGGCGGCCTTCGCGGAACGACTCGGCAGCCGGCAGGCCTCGGACGTGGCGAACGTACGGAAGCAGTTGCGGGAGATCGAGCAGCTGCGGGGTGCCGCGCGCATCGAACTCTCACGGCTCGCGTCCCGGCAGGCGGACCTGGAGCGGCACAGGCAGACGGTCACCGGAAAGCTGGGCGAGGCGAGACGTCTGCTGGCGCGGTTGCCCGAGGGCGAGCGGGCCGGGCCGGCCGCGGCGGGCGGCGCGGGCCACGCCTCGCGGTCCTCAGCCGCGGCACGCGACCTCTGGCCGGTCTCGGCGGCCTCCTCCACCGCCCAGGCGCCCGGTCCACGGGCGGCCGCGGCTCTTTCGTACGCGTACGGCAAGCTCGGCAGCCCGTACGCGTGGGGCGCGACGGGTCCCGACGCGTTCGACTGCTCGGGGCTCGCTCAGGCGGCGTACCGCGCGGCGGGGGTGTCGCTGCCCCGGACGACGTACGCCCAGATCGGCGCCGGGCAGCGCGTCGCCCGCTCCCAGCTCCAGCCCGGTGACCTGGTGTTCTTCTATTCCGGGATCAGTCATGTGGGCATCTACGCGGGGAACGGGCAGATGATCCACGCGCCCCGTCCGGGAGCGCCGGTGCGGGTGGCGCCGGTGGACGAGATGCCGTTCGCGGGGGCTACTCGGGTGGTGTGAGCCGTACGGGCTCTGCGGGCGGGTGAGCCTTTGTGGGGTGCCGGAGTCAGTGGGGTGCCAGGCCCGGTGAGGTGCCGGAGTCAGTGGAGTCCGCCGAGTTCTCGCAGCGCCTCGGCCAGCGTCGCCACGCCCTCCGCGAGGGCCGTGGCCGGAGAGGCGGCGTAGCCGAGGAGGAGGCCGGGCGGGCCCGGGCGTTGGCGGTGCCAGGAGAGGGGGTGGACCTTGCCCCCCCGCGCGAGCGCGGCCGCCGCCAGCTCGGTGTCGGCGAACTCCGCCCGCTCCCGCGCCGCCGCGCCCCGCCCTGGTGAACGGCTTCACCCGGAACACGTTCATCGCCATGATCGAGTCCGTCCGGGAGGACGCCGTGGCCGCGGGCCTGACGACTCCGTCCGACTGGGACCGGGGCGTCGCCGACCTGCGCCGAACGGCGACGGACGACGGGACGTTCCACTACACGTTCTTCAAGGCGGTGGCCGTGAATGCCTCGCCGGAACGATCGGCCGCGTGAATCGTGCGAGCCATGCGAACCGTGCGAACCGTGCGAACCGGATTCAAGGGCCCGGCGGGTCGTCCCGGCCTCCGCGTTATCTTGCTCGGGAAGAGGGCCGTATCACGCCCAACAGGGCATCACAGGCTAGGAGTTGAATGTGGGCGGTCAGGAGGCGCAGGACACGGCCAAGAGGTTGCGGGCGATCTGCGGTGAGCTGTCGGACCGTTTCTACGAGCGGGACGACGTGGTGCGCACGCTGGTGGTGACGCTGCTGGCCGGACAGCACTCGTTGGTGCTCGGCCCGCCCGGAACCGCGAAGTCCGAGATGGCCCGGGAACTCACGGGCAGGATCGACGGAGCGTCCTACTGGGAGATCCTCCTGTCGAAGTTCACCGCGCCGACGAGGATGTTCGGCCCCATCGACGTCGCCGCGCTGGCCCGGGGTGAGTACCGCCAGGTCTACGACGGCCGCGCCACGACCGCGCATGTCGCGTTCATCGACGAGATCTTCAAGTGCTCCACCGCGGCGCTGAACGAGACCCTGGGCTACCTCAACGAACGGATCTACCACCCCGAGAACGGCGGCGAGCCGATCCGCTGCCCCCTGATCGGGGCCATCACGGCGAGCAACGAACTGCCCAGCGGAGAGGACTCCGCCGCGATCTACGACCGCCTGCTGGTGCGGATCGAGGTCGGGTACCTGGCAGACCCCTCGAACTTCGCCGCCCTGGTCCGCTCCGCCGTCAGCCGCCCGGCTCCGCCGGCACGGACCACCATCGAGCTGGCCGCGTTGCGGCACGCCGTGACCGAAGCTGTCCCGGACGTGGACGTTCCCGACGTGATCGTGGACGCGGTGTGCACGCTGCGGGCCGCCCTGCGCCGCAAGGAACTCGTCGCCTCCGACCGCCGTTGGCGGCAGGCTGTGGGCCTGCTCCAGGCGTCCGCGTACCTCGACGGCCGCCCGGCGGTCACCGAGACCGACCTGTCGGTGCTCACTCACGTGCTGTGGGACTCCCCCGCGCAGCGTCCGACCGTCGAGCGCGAGGTGCTGCACCTGGTCAACCCCGATGCCAAGGAGGCGCTCGACCTGGCCGACGGCATCGAGGAGTTGGAGGCCCAGCTCGACGCCATGGCCGGGCAGTCCCGCGAGGCGCTGAGCGAGTGGGTCATCAGGAACGCCCACAACAAGCTCGCCATGGCGGGGAAGCGGCTGGAGAAGCTGCGCGAGGAGGCGGCGGGCGCCGGCCGCTCCACGGCCGCCATCGACCGAGTCGTCGGCCGCCAGCGGGCCGTCCGCGCCCGCGTTCTCACCGAGGCCCTCGGCGTCGACGCGAGCACGGTGCAGAGCCAGCTCTGACATCCAGGGAATCCCACGGAACCTCAGGGGATCCCACGGAACCTCAGGGAATCTCAAGGAACTTCAGGGGATCTCAAGGAATCTCAAGGAACCAGGACCATGGGCGAGACACCGAGCAAGCTGGGCGAGCTGGCGAGCCAGGCCGGGAAGTGGCTGGGCGGCCTGTCCGCCGCGACTCCCGAGCGGCACACCACGGCCGTGGTCGCGGACCGGTTCGACCGGATCGCGTGGCGCGACACCTACGAGCAGTCGGCCGGACTGCGCGATCTGGCCGAGGAACTGAACGAGCGCCACGACGGCACCACCGACCTCCTGACCGACGCGTTCGTCGCCGCCTACAAGGCCGGCCCGCGGTTGCGCGAGCGCGAGGAGATGGACCCCTCCCGGCTGGTCAACCACCAGGTCATCACCTCGCTGGTGGAGTCACCGGAGTTCGCCGAGCTGCGCCGGGAGACGGCCGGCGACCCCTATGCCGCCGCCATGGCCGTGCTCGCCCAGGCCGCCGCGCTGCGCCGGATGCTGGAGCACTCCCGGGACGCCCGGGAACAGGCCGAGCAGGCGAAGAAGGCCCAGCAGGACGCCGACAGCGCGGCGACCGTCGTGGGCGAGACGCTCCAGCAGGCCGCCGACGATGCCGCCGAGGACAGCACCGTGCCGACCCCGGCCGCCGACGCCGTACGACAGGCGATCGAGGCCGCCAAGTCCGCCGAGGCCGCTGCGCAGCAGGCCGCCCAGGACGCCGTGCAGGCCCTCGCGGCGGCAACCCCCGGCATCCGCGCCACCGCGCGGAACGCCGTGGCGAAGGCCGCCGAGACCGTGCGGGAGGAGGCCGCGCTGATGCGGGCGTGGGGCGTCGGTCCCGGCGAGCTGGAGCGGATGCCGTACGACCAGCGCGCCCAGCTCGCCGAGCGGCTGCGCACCAGCCGTCTCGCGGAGTGGGCCGAGCTGATCGGCCGTTTCCGTCAGATGGCCGACGGTGAACGCGCCCGCAAGGTCGAGAACGCCTCCGGGGAACTCATCGGGGTCACCCTCGGCAACGACCTCTCCCGCATCATCCCCTCCGAGCTGGCCAACCTCGGCCTGCCGGAGCTGCGTGCGGTGTTCGCCGCGCGCTACGCAGCCGGGGAGCTGATGCTCTACGACAGCCAGGGAGAGCAGACCACGGGCCAGGGCGCCGTCATCGCGTGTGTCGACACCTCGCACTCCATGTACGAGGCAGGGCCCGGCGGTGTCACCCGGGAGGCGTGGGCCAAGGCGTGCGCCCTGGCGCTGCTGGACCAGGCCCGCCACGCGGGGCGTGACTTCGTCGGCGTCCTGTTCTCCGCCGCCGACAAGCTCCAGGTCTTCCGCTTCCCGGCCGACCAGCCCGCCGACATAGCCCGGGTCCTCGACTTCGCGGAGACCTTCCTCGGCGGCGGCACCAGCTACCAGAGGCCCCTGTCCGCGGCCGGCGAACTGCTGGAGGAGGAGTTCAACGACGCCTCCCGCGCCCGCGGTGACATCGTGATGCTCACCGACGACGACTGCGGCGTCACCGAGGAATGGATGCGCGGCTGGAACGACGCCAAGCACCGTCTGGGCTTCCGGGTCTTCGGCGTGGCCATCGGATCGCCACGCGCCGCCGAAGCGGACTCGGTCCTGGACGCCCTGTGCGACAACCTCCGCTCCATCGAGGACCTCACCGACGTCCACGCCGCCGCCGACCTCTTCCGCGTGATCTGATCCCGGCTTCCTCCCCCACACACCCACCCCGCACTTGCAGGACAAAACGGATGGGCCGTGCGTGCAGGACGTCATATGACAGTGACCGTCGCGAGCGCCAGGGCGGAGGCGCCGAACACCACGACGTGCCGCACGTTCTGGAGGGTCCAGACCCAGGCGGGGAAGCCGTTCTCGGCCGCCTTGAGCAGGGCCGCGACGTCGATGCGCGCCAGCATCGGGTCGCCCTTGCGCGCGAAGGCAGACCGCACGGACTTCTCGGCGGTCAACTGGCTGTAGAGGATGACGCAGTTGCCGAGCAGGACGAGCGACTGGAAGATCCAGGTCAGAGGCCCGGCCCAGGAACTGTCCGCCAGGTTGAACCCGGCCAGGGCCACCATCACCACGGCGACCGAGACGGGAGCCGCGGTCTCGTGACCCCCGGCGTCGAACCTCATCCCGTTCTCGGTCAGGGCCGTCCTCCGCACTCCCTGTCGCTCCAACTCCGCCTCGGCACCCGCCATCGCAGTACCGCCGTAGCGGTGACGCACGACCGGGATGCTCACGAAGGCCGCGGCGACGAGCATCTGCAGTACGGCGACGAAGACGTTCATGATCGATTCCCCTCGTAGGGCGCTTGGGCGCGACTTCGGATTGCACTTAGTTCAAGCGGAGGTCGAGCCGCGTCATGAACTAAGTGCAAGTCGACGGTAGAGCGCTTCCTGAACTAAGTGCAAGTGCCCGACTGAACTAAGTGCAGCAGCTGCTCCTGAACTTTGTACAAGCGCCCATGACGTGCCCTATCGTGACGTCATGCCACGCGACACACTGACCCGGGAAGACATCGTCCGGACCGCCATCGAGCTGCTCGACGAAGAGGGCTTGGAGGGCCTGAACATGCGCAGCCTGGGCAAGCGGCTCGGCACCGTCGCCACGGCGGTCTACTGGCACGTGAAGAACAAGGACGACCTGGTCCTACTCGTCGGCGACCACGTGTGGGACGAGATCGCCCTGCCCGACCTCGACACGGTGGACTGGCGCACGGCCGCGACGTCCCTGGCCACCGAACTCCACAAGATGCTCAGCAGGCACCCGTGGGTCGTCCAGGCCCTGGGCTCCTACCTCTTCTACGGCCCCGGCAAGGCCCGCTACGACGACCACAGTCTCGCCGTCTACGAAGCGGCCGGCTTCCCCGGCCCCGAGGCGGACCGGGCGGCGGCCGGCGTCTTCACCTTCGTCCTCGGCAGCGCACTCGGCGCCTCCGCCAATGCCTCCCTGAACCGTCGTCTGAGCCGCAACGGCGGCGACGCCGAGGAGCTCCTCAAGGACACCATGGCGAAGGCGGCCGAGGTCGCCGCGAAGTTCCCGCGACTGCGCACCCGCCTCGACGCCCCGGCAGCCGCCGAATACAACGCGGCACCCGAGCAGACCTTCGAGTTCGGCCTTCGGGCCCTGCTCAACGGCCTGGAGGCGGAACTCACCGCCACGCGCTGACCCCGAGAACACCCACCCACTGCATGCCGGGACGCCCCTCAGCCCGACCGCCGACCTGAGCTCGGGCCGGTCTGGGCCCCTCACTCGGACTGAGGCCAGGGCTCAACCTGAGGCGCGAGCTCGGGCCTGAGCTCAGGCTCTGCGTCGGCCTCACACCAGCCGTCGTGCCGTCGCCCACCTCGTCAGCTCGTGCCGGTTGGAGAGCTGCAACTTCCGCAGCACCGCCGAGACATGGGACTCCACCGTCTTGACGGAGATGTACAGCTGCTTGGCGATCTCCTTGTACGCGTAGCCACGGGCGATGAGGCGAAGGACCTCACGCTCACGCTGGGTGAGACGGTCCAGGTCCTCGTCCACGGGCGGGGCGTCCGTGGAGGCGAAGGCGTCGAGGACGAAGCCGGCCAGCCTCGGCGAGAACACCGCGTCGCCCTCCTGCACGCGGAAGATCGAGTCGACCAGGTCCGTACCGGTGATCGTCTTGGTGACGTATCCCCGGGCGCCGCCCCGGATGACACCGATGACGTCCTCCGCCGCATCCGAGACGGAGAGGGCGAGGAAGCGCACGGGTTGCTCGGCGTCGGACATCAACGCGGCGCACCGACGCAGCACTTCGACTCCGCCACCGCCGGGGAGGTGCACATCGAGAAGCACCACCTCGGGCCGTGCGGCCGTGATGACGCTCACCGCCTGGTCGACGTCGGCCGCCTCCCCGACGACCTCGACACCGGTGCTCTCCGTCTGCCCGATCTCCGCCTGCACGCCCGTACGGAACATGCGGTGGTCGTCGACCAGCACGACCCGGACCCGGCGTCCGGGCGCCGAACCGCTCGCCTCCGCCGCCTCATCCTCCTGGGTCGGCCCGGCCGCCGGCGTCGACTCGCTCCCGCTCTCCACCACCGAGCCGCTCGGCGCGGCCGCGTCCGCCGGGGCACCCTCCGGACCAGCGGAACCTATGGGGCCGGTTGAGCCGGTACCGAGAGCCGAACCGTCCGGCCTGATCGGACCGCTCGCCCCGTTCGCGTCGCTCATGACGTCGTCTCCGCCCTCTCCATCTCCAGCTCGACCTCCGTGCCGCCGTCCGGTACGGCGCGGAGCCGTGCCGTACCGCCGTTGCGCTCCATACGGCCGATGATCGATTCTCTAACGCCCATGCGGTCGGCGGGTATCGAGTCCAGATCGAAGCCGGGGCCCCGGTCACGCACGGACACGAAGACCGTGCTGCCCTCGACTTCGGCGAAGACCTGTACCGCG
Organism: Streptomyces spongiae; assembly: GCF_009377185.1. Taxonomy (GTDB): domain Bacteria; phylum Actinomycetota; class Actinomycetes; order Streptomycetales; family Streptomycetaceae; genus Streptomyces; species Streptomyces spongiae. The sequence continues at coordinate 10,197 of NZ_VJZC01000083.1, read as the reverse complement.
CCGCCCTCGCCACCGTACTTGGCGGCGTTCACCATCGCCTCGCGCGCGGCCTGCATCTGCGCGCCCAGGCGCTCGTCGAGCGGGCAGTCGCCGACGACCACGACTTCGATGGGGACGCCGTGTTTGTCCTCCACCTCGGCGGCGCTGCGCTTCACGGCCTCCGCGAGGGTGCCGGGCTCGTCGTCCTCGTCCTTGCCTGTGCCCTCGGGCTTGTAGAGCCAGTTACGCAGGTCGCGCTCCTGAGCTCGGGCGAGGCGGCGCACCTCGTTCGCGTTCTCCGCGTTGCGTTGTATCAGCGTCAGGGTGTGCAGCACCGAGTCGTGGACATGGGCCGCGACCTCCGCCCGCTCCTGGGCGCGGATGCGCATCAGCCGCTCCTCGGAGAGGTCCTGGGTCATGCGGACGAGATACGGACCGGCCAGCAGCGCTATCCCGACCAGGACGGCGAGCGCGGCTTGCAGGACCGAGCCGAGGTGCGCGGCGGAGCCCTGAAGGACGAATATTCCGGAAACGCCCGCGGTGACGAGCAGGACTCCGCCCACGGAACGGAACAGGGTGAGCGTGCGCCGACGGCGGCCGACCTCGACCCAGCGGGCCCGCCGTGCGTTGTCCGCCTGGCGCCAGACCAGGGCGACACCGGCTGCGACCAGCACGGTCGGCCACAGATACGCCTTGGCTCCGTCGCCGAGGTTCACATTGCCGACGAAGACCATGGCCACGACGACCATGAGGAGCAGGGCGACGATCTGGCCCCTGTCCGGTCTGCGGGCCACGAGTTTTCGCCGGCCGTCCGGCGAGGTCTCGGCGGAGACGGCCGGCGGCCGCTGGCTGTCGACGCCGCCCACGCCGAGCGGGACGAAGAACCAGAACGCCGCGTACAGCAGCGCGCCGAGGCCGTCCGCGAGGAACAGGCCGACGAACACGAGCCTGAGCCACGTCACGGGCAGCCCGAGGTGCCCTGCGAGCCCTCGCGCCACGCCCCCGAGCCAGCGACCGTCGCTGCTGCGGTAGAGCTTGCGCGGGGGCCGCGGGACGTCGACTGGTACTGCTGCGGCTTCCGGCATGCCATCGATGTTCACACGCATGGCGGCTCGGGACATCAGGGTCTGTCCCGGAGACGCCCCTGATGTTCGGCCGGACCGTGATCGAACAGTTCCCGGAGCCAATATCAGGGTTGGGCCAGGGTCATCCCGACTGCCGCGGGGCGGTCTCGGCGGCGACGATGGACACATGACAGATCAGCAGCACGCGGCACCGGAGCCGGACCCCGGCTCGGGCACCCGGCGGCCGGCCACCGAGCCGCAGGACGCCGTGCCCGCCCCGGACAAGGGCGGCACGACGCCCGGACCGGACCAGGGCAAGGAGTCGCGCGCGCACGTGGGCACGCACACGCATGCGGACGCGAGCGCGGGTACGCATGCGGGCGTGGGCGCGCCCACGGATCAAGCGGATCCAGCAGATCAAAAGGACCCGGAGGATCAGACCGAGCCCTCGGGCCGAGCAGCGGCCGACGCCCCGACCGGGGCCACAGGTCAGGCATCCGGGAGGATCCCACCCACCGGGCCCACGGCTCAGGTGGCCGCGGACGGCTCCACCCCACTCCCCACCAGGTTCCGCCGTGACCGGCGGCACAAGATGCTGGCCGGGGTGTGCGCGGGACTCGGGCGACAGTGCGACATGGATCCAGTGATCTTCCGGATCGTGCTCACGGTGCTGTCGGTCGCAGGCGGCACAGGTCTCCTCTTCTACGGCTTCGTGTGGCTGTTCGTTCCGTACGACGACGAGGAGGAGAACGAGGTACGCAAGTTGCTGACCGGCCGTGTCGGCGGCCAGGCCCTGGCTGCCGTGCTTTTCGCCCTGGTCGGCTGCGGCGTCTTCGTCACCATGCTGGGCAATGTCGGGACGCTGACCTTCGCAGTGGTTCTCGCGCTGCTCCTCGCGGGCGCGGGCTACTGGTCGCGGCAGAGAGGTGCCCCCGACCCCGACCCGCTCGCGGCGCAGGCCGTCGCCGACGCGCCGCCGGAGGCCCAGGCGCCGCCCGTTCCCGCCTCCTACCCGTCCTGGTGGCGTGACCCGATCGTCAAGGACGGCACACACGTGGGCGGGACCGGCTATCTCTGGGGGCCGTGGGAGGCCCAAGACCGCGATGTCGCGGCGGCCATCAACATCGCTCGGGGAACACCCTCCCGCCAGGACATACGTACCGCCCAGAGGCCCAAGCCGCGGGGGCCGCGTTGGATAGGCGGTTGGGTGTTCCTGCTCGCGCTGCTCGCCGGCGGTCTCGGTACGGGGCTGACGTGGGACGACCACCCGCTGGGGACGAGTCTGCAGACCGGTCTGGCCTGCGCCCTCGCCGTGTTCGGTCTGGGCATCGGGATCAGCGCGTTCCTGGGGCGTACGGGCGCGGGGTCGATCTTCCTCGCGGTGGTGACGGCGGGCCTGCTGGTGTGCTCGGCGGCGCTCCCGGCAAACGTCAGTGCCCACTGGATACGCACGACCTGGACGCCGACCGCCGTGGCCGACGTACAGCCGGCGTACGAGCTGGGCACGGGTGTGGGCACATTGGACCTGAGGCGCGTGGACGTGCCGAAGGGCAGGACGGTGACGACCACCGCTGAGGTGGGCGTGGGCAAGCTGAAGGTGGTGGTCCCGTCGGACGTCACGGTGCGTCTGACGATCGAAGTGGGCGTGGGAGACATCCAGTTGCCGGGCGACAAGAAGGAGGACGTGGACGTGGCACCGGACAAGGAGAAGCAGTTGACCCTCTCCGCCGTGAAGGGCTCCACCGGCGACGGGAAGTCCGGCGGCACGATCGATGTCAGCATCGAGGTCGGCATGGGCCAGGCGGAGGTGACCCGTGCTGCGGCATGACGTTCAGCCCGGCAAGCTCGTCGCGGGCTTCTTCCTCACCCTCACCGCCGTCGTCTACGCCGGAGACGCGGGCGGCACCTGGGAGGCCCCCTGGTTCGTGGCCATACCCCTGGTGACCGGTGGACTCTGTTTGGCGGGCGCGACGGCGTTCCTGACCCACGCGATACGCCACCGCCGACCGTCCCCGCGCTCGGGGCGCGCTCCCGAGCACAACCGGGCCTCAGACGGCGGGATATCGGGCAGGCCCGAGTAACGGCCCGGACTGGCTCGGCATCGCGGAGTGGCGGGTTCACGCTGCTCGTCACGGTCGAGAGCGAGGGGCGTCCGGAACGGAAAAGGAAATCGCAGGGGGCACGCGCTGGACGGGTGCAAAGGCGGCACGGCCTCCGGACCGCCGGGTGCCGTCCGTGGGCGAGTCAGCGACGTGCGCCAGGCAGTACGGCACGGCACGGCGCGGCCATGCGTCAACGCAGGGCCATGCGGCACCGCGGTCATGCGGCACCGCATCGGCCCGGTTGCGCGGCAACTCAGCGATAGCCGCCCTTTCGTTGCCGTCGGCGGTTGCGGAGGGCCGCGTCGATGGAGAGGACCGAGGCGCCGGCGAGGACGAGGGGGAGCCAGGCCATGAGGTAGGCGAGGTCGTTGCCGTAGTAGTAGGGGTCGGCTGACCAGCTGACCGTCAGCCAGAGGCTGAGGGAGATCAGGGCACCGCCGAAGGCCGCGAGACGGGCGAGGAGGCCGATGAGGGTGCCGATACCGACGGCGAGCTCGCCGAGAGCGATGGCGTAGCCGAAGCCCACGGGGTTCTTGAGGGCGAGATCGACGAGGGCCGGGATCGCGGAGGAGTCGCGGACCGAGCTCATCATGTCGCCGATCGAGCCGGAGCCGGCATCGGACAGGAAGGCGCTGTCGGTGAGTTTGTCCAGGCCGGCGTAGATGAAGGTGACACCGAGGAAAACCCTCAAGGGGAGCAGGGCGTAACGGGTGGCGGTGTCTCGCCAGCCTTGGCCGCCATCGAAGTAGGGGGCCTGCGTGTCCGAACGAATACTGTGAGTCATGACTATCCGCCGCCTCTCGCCGCCGTGCCGTTGACCCCTCAACAGACCATACGTACGAAAGGGGGGAGCCGCTCAATGAGCGCGGCACCAGTTTTCAGTGAAGGCTGCCTTTGGGACCGTTTCTCGGGTTTTCTCAGCGAGTTTCCGCATAGTTCGGTTGGCATCGGGTCGGCCTCGGCCTCGGGTCGGTCGAAATACCGAACCTGCCACGTCCGGTGGCACGCGCATCCTGCGGCACACGCACCTGGCAGCACGCACCGGGCGGCACAGCGGGGCCCTCGCCCCACACCCCGTCGGGCGGCGAGGGGACGGCGGGCGGCGGGCGGACGGCGCGCGGCGGGCGGACAGACAGTCGCCCAGCGGGTCGGTCAGCTGATCCCCCGGCCAGTCGCCAGCAGCCGACCGGCCAGGCGGCACTGTCGGTCAGTCGGCACTGTCGGCCAGGCGGCACTGTCGGCCAGGCGGCACTGTCGGCCAGGCGGCACTGTCGGTCAGGCGGCACCGTCGGCCAGGCGGCACCGTCCGTCAGCCGGCACCGTCCGTCAATCGGCACCGCCGGCCAGGCGGAACCGTCCGTCAGTCGGTCACGTCGATCACGCAGCGGTTCGTCTCCACCCCGGCGGCGGTCACGACCTGGACCTCCACTCGGCCGGGCTCCACGTCGGCGGGGACCGGCACGGTGAGGACGGCGTCCGTGGGGTTGCTGAAGCCGCCGGCGACGGGGACGAGCGGGACGTGGACGTGGACGGCGCCGATGCGGACGACCATCCGGGAGAGGCGGTCGGCGCTCTGGGCACCCGGCGGGACGAAGCCGGCGCCGCGGATCTCGATGTCGTCGCCGGTGCGGATGGGCCCGTCGAGGTCGCCGGCCTCGCGGGCGCGGACCACGGAGAGGATCACGGGGCGGCCGCCCTCCGCGTACTTGCCGGCGATGTACGTGGCCGCGGAGACCAGCACGAGCAGGGCCAGTCCCCAGGGGAGGTCGGGTAGTTGATCGGGGCGGCGGGCGAGGCGTACGACCGCGAAGGCGAGGGCGACGGTGTTCACGACGACGAACTGGATGTCGGTGAAGCTTCCGCGGCCGGAGTCGTCGGTCAGGAGGTCGGAGGCACGGGGGCGGTCGGCGCGGACCTTCTGCAGGCGCTGGCCGAGGACACGCAGGCCGACCACCCGCCGGACCAGCACGGCGATCCCGCACACGACGGCGAGGACGATCACCACGCCCGCGCCCCGGGCGAGGTCGAGACCGGCGATCAGTGCGTCCCGCCGGCCGTGGTCCGAGGCGGCGGCGAGTTGTCCGACGAGCACCAGGACGGCGTACACGGCGAAGAGCACCCAGCTCGCGGCCACCGCGCGGGAGGTGGACAGCCGGTTGTCCTCACCGATCACGGGGGCCAGAGCGCCACCCCGCGTGCGGTGCAGGTATCCGGCGCCCGTCATCGCCAGGCCCACGACCAGGGCGGCCAGCAGACCGGCCGTGCGTGCCGCCGTCCAGCCCGCGCCGATCGCGGTGAGCGCCTGGACGAGGAGCAGGAGCAGAAAGGCGCCCCACACGGTGTAGGCCGTGCGCAGCCACAGGCGGCCCAGCCATGCCTCGCCCTCCACACGCCCGCGTTCTGCGACGAGGGCGGCGGACTGGGTGAGTTCGTCGGAGACCCACTGGCGGGACGCCGACGCGGAGTGCGCGACCGCAGCGGGAAGCCCCTGGCCGGACGCGAACTCCTCACGCTTGAGCAGGAATGCGGCGACCGCGCGCCGGTGTCCCTCACGGGCGCCGTGCGGGCAGTTCCCGCACGCGCAGCCGCCCTCGTGGGCGCCCGCGCCCTGTCTCGCCTCCTGCACCGCCACGCCCGAGCCCGCCTTCCCCGCGCCACTTCTCCTCCGTACGTCTGCGCCATGCGACAGCCGTACAGCCACCCTGCGATGACAGCGAATTGTGCCGTATGGAACGGGGCCCTCGTCCGGCAGGTCTGGTCAGGGCGGGGTGAAGGGGGACGATACGCGTTGACCAGGGCACTCAGGACCACCGCCGCGCCCCGAAAGGGGCGCGGGGAATCGCGCGGGCAACCACACACAACCTCCAGTCGCCCACCGGCCCTTCGTCCCAGTACGCTCCACCGCTCTCCCTGCGGAGCACCGCGCTGCGAGAATCTCCCCATGGCCGAGATCATCCAGCGTGACGGGACCTGGGCCTTCGACGGCAGCACGGTCCGGATCACGCCGGGGCTCCACCGCTCCGTGCCGCTGTTCCGGCAGACGTACGGGGAGATAGCGGTGCCCCTCGAAGCGGTGTCGGGCATCGTCTACGAACCCGAGCGCAAGCGCGGCCGGCTGCGGCTCAGGCTCCGCGAGGGCTGTGATCCGCTGCTCCAGGCGACCGGCGGGCGGCTCCCCGACGCGGCCGATCCCTACCGGCTGACGGTCGACATCGACCGCTCGGGCGTCGCCGAGTACGTGGCGGAGGAGATACGCCAGGCGCTGCTCCTGGAGCAGATACCGAAGGGGCCCGCCACGGCGTATCTGCTGCCGGGCCCGCCAGTGCCGGTGTCCGTGCGGTCCAGTGACGGCACGGTGTCGTTCGACGGTACGCAGGTGCGGATCGACTGGAGCGACACCTCCGACCGGGTCAAGCGGGCGACGGGGCCGCGCATCATCGCGGTCGGTGATCTGGTGCAGGTGGAGTGGCTGCCCAACTCCGGGTACGAGGACGGCTTCATGCGGTTCGTGACGCGCGAGACGGTGTTCTCCAAGCTGCCGCCCGAGAAGGACCCGTACGCGCTCGACCTGTGGGGCAGTGCCCGTCGCGACCTGCTCACGGCCCTCGTCGCGACCGCGGTCACCGCCCGGCTGCCGCACCCGTCGACCCGGGCGATCGACCACGCGGAGCGCCCTCAGCTCACCGCCGCTGCCACCACCGCCACTGCCACGGGCACCGCCACCGGGACCGCGACCACGCCTCCGGCCGACCACCATGACGTGCTTCTGCGCCGGCTGCGGGAGTTGGGGGAACTGCACCGGGACGGGGTGCTCACGGACGAGGAGTTCGCGATGACGAAGGCGGCCGTGCTGCGCGGCTTCCAGAGCTAGTGGCTTCGAGAGCCGAGGGCCTCAGCTCAGCAGGTCCGGTTCGCTCCTGCTGATGTCCTGCCACAGGGGCTGGTAGTTGATCCACGCCACCAGGTCGCCGCCGAGTTGCTCCCGCGTGGCCACTGCCTGCCGGTGGCCGATGAGCACCGGCCGCCCCGCCGCCTTCGCCGTCAGCTGGACCTGGGCGGACCGCTCCATCGACAGGAACCACCAGGCCGCCGCGTCCACCGAGTCGCCGACCGTCAGCAACCCGTGGTTGCGCAGCACCAGGGCCTTGCGGCTGCCGAGCGAGGACGCGATCCGGCGGCCCTCCTCCGCGTCGACGGCGACACCGGTGTACGCGTCGTAGAGCGCGTGGTCCTCGTAGAACGCGCAGCTCTCCTGGGTGATGGGGTCGAGCAGTTCGGCGAGCGCCGAGAGCGCGCGGCCGTGCACCGAGTGGCAGTGGGCGACCGCGACGACATCCGGGCGGGCGGCGTGCACCTGGGCGTGCACGGTGAACGCCGCCTGGTTCACGTGGTAGCGACCGTGGATCACCTGCCCGTCGGCGTTCGCCATGACCAGATCGCTCACCGTGACGTGCTTGAACGGCATGCCGAACGGATTGACCCAGAAGCAGTCGCTGAACTCCGGGTCACGCGCGGTGATGTGCCCGGAGACCCCGTCCTCGAAGCCGAGCCGCCCGAAGATCCGCAGCGCCCCGGCCAGCCGTTCCTTGCGGTGCCGGCGCTCGTCGTCCAGCGAGTCGTGCATCGGCGGCATGGCGAACTGCAGCTGGTCCGTGGGTAGGGGCAGGGGCGGTGTCGGCCCGTGCATATGTCCTCCAGCACTGGGTTCCTTTACGGAGCGGAAGGTACCGTCAGTCCCCGCGAGAGGACAGGGCCGTCCGGTGAAGAGTGTGCGCAACCGTTACGGAAGTCACCGAAGCGCGTCGCCGCCACGACAACAGAGCCGGACATACGACTCCGGAGCCGGATATACGACGGAAGATGTCGGGTATCGGAGCGAGACTCGTCGTATGAACCGTATCGACGTGAACACGGGTCCGGGTCCGAACTGGGCCGCCTTCACCACCGCCGAACCCGATCTCGCCAGGACGGTCGAGGAGCGCTTCGGCGCCTTCACGCACCACGTTCTCGCGACGCTCCGCAAGGACGGTTCGCCGCGGACGACCGGGCTCGAGGTCCGTTTCCTGGACGGTGAGCTGTGGCTCGGCATGATGCCGGACTCGCTCAAGGCGCTCGACCTGCGGCGAGATCCACGGTTCGCACTGCAGGCGAACCCGGGCCCGGGCACGGAGATGGGCGGCGGTGACGTACGGGTCAGCGGGCGGGCGATCGAGGTCGAGGACCCGGAGACGAAGGCCCGCTACACGCGGGAGGTGGAACCGCCGGAGCCGTTCCACCTCTTCCGCACCGAGCTGACGGAGGTCGTACGGACCTACGTCGAGGACGAGAAGTACCTGGTCGTCCAGGCGTGGAAGCCCGGAGAGCCGGTCCGCACGATCAAGCGGACCTAAGCCCGGAAAGCCCCAAAGGACCTGAAAGCCCCGAAGCACCTGAAGGCCCCGAAGGGCTCACCCGCTCACTCCCACTCGATCGTCCCCGGCGGCTTGCTCGTCACGTCGAGGACGACCCGGTTGACGTCCTTGACCTCGTTCGTGATCCGGGTGGAGATCCGGGCGAGGACGTCGTACGGCAGGCGCGACCAGTCGGCCGTCATCGCGTCCTCGCTGGACACGGGGCGGAGGACGATCGGGTGGCCGTACGTCCGGCCGTCGCCCTGGACGCCGACGCTGCGCACGTCCGCGAGCAGGACCACCGGGCACTGCCAGATGTCGCGGTCGAGGCCGGCGGCCGTCAGCTCCTCGCGGGCGATGGCGTCGGCCTCGCGCAGCAGGTCGAGGCGGTCCTTGGTGACCTCGCCGACGATACGGATGCCGAGGCCGGGGCCCGGGAACGGCTGGCGCTGGACGATCTCCTCCGGCAGGCCGAGTTCCTGGCCGACCATGCGGACCTCGTCCTTGAAGAGCTTGCGGAGCGGCTCGATGAGCTCGAACTCCAGGTCCTCGGGGAGGCCGCCCACGTTGTGGTGGGACTTGATGTTGGCGGTGCCGGTGCCGCCGCCGGACTCGACGACGTCCGGGTAGAGGGTGCCCTGGACGAGGAACGCCACCTCGGGGCCCGAGTCGGCGATGATCTCGGCCTGGGCCTGCTCGAAGACCCGGATGAACTCCCGGCCGATGATCTTCCGCTTCTCCTCGGGGTCGGAGACCCCGGCGAGCGCCTTGAGGAAGCGCTCCTCGGCGTCGACGACCTTCAGCTGGACGCCGGTGGCCGCGACGAAGTCCTTCTCGACCTGCTCGGTCTCGCCCTTGCGCATCAGACCGTGGTCCACGTACACGCAGGTCAGCTGGGAGCCGATGGCCTTCTGCACGAGGGCCGCGGCGACCGCCGAGTCCACGCCGCCGGAGAGGCCGCAGATGGCGCGCTTGGTGCCGACCTGCTCGCGGATGGCCGCGACCTGCTCCTCGATCACGCTGCCGGTGGTCCAGGAGGGGGTGAGGCCCGCGCCCCGGTACAGGAAGTGCTCCAGGACCTGCTGGCCGTGCGTCGAGTGCATGACCTCCGGGTGGTACTGGACGCCGTACAGCTTCTTCTCGTCGTTCTCGAAGGCGGCGACCGGGACGACGTCCGTGGAGGCCGTGACCGTGAAGCCCTCGGGGGCCTCGCTGCACGCGTCGCCGTGGGACATCCACACCGGCTGCTCGGCCGGGGTGCCCTCGAAGAGGGTGGAGCCGGGCTTGGAGACGTGCAGGGGCGTACGGCCGTACTCGCGCGCGCCCGTGTTGTCGACCGTGCCGCCCAGGGTGGTGGCCATCAGCTGGAAGCCGTAGCACATGCCGAAGACCGGGACGCCGGACTCGAAGATCTCGCGGTCCAGGCGGGGGGCGCCCTCGGCGTAGACCGACGAGGGGCCGCCGGAGAGGATGATCGCCGCCGGGTTCTTGGCGAGCATCTCCGCGACCGGCATGGTGCTCGGCACGATCTCGCTGTAGACCCGGGCCTCACGGACTCGGCGGGCGATGAGCTGGGCGTACTGCGCGCCGAAGTCGACGACCAGGACGGTGTCGGGGGGAGCGGCAGCGGGGGTCGCTGATGACACGGGGTGCCTTCCGGCG
>NZ_VJZC01000830.1 GCF_009377185.1 Streptomyces spongiae | reverse complement strand
GGTAGGGGCGGCGGGGGCGGAAACACCCCGTCCCGCATGAGCACATGGCCCCCCTCATCCGTATGTATACGACAGCCATGAACAACGGATCCGGAGACGCGACGTGGGCCGACCGAGGGGCGATGGGCGAGATGGTGGACGACGAGACGAAGGAACCCCCGGCGGTGTCTCCACCATCGAGTCACTCAGGTCACACGAGTCACCCGGCCCCGACGCACGGGACCCCCGGACCCACGGAAACCCCCGGACTCACGGGAACCCCCGGACTCACGGGAACCCCCGGACTCACGGGAACCCCCGGACTCACGGGAACCCCCGGACCCACAGGAACCCCAAGACTCACGGGAACCCCCGGAGGGAACGGCGTGGGCTTCAGCGCCTGGTGCTGCTGGGCACCGTGCTGGTCCTGTTCCTCCTCGGCAGCGCGGGAACGGCGTCCGCCCACGCGGCACTCCGCGACAGCGACCCCCGCGACGGAGTAGTCCTCAAGTCCGCGCCCCGCCAGATCACGCTCAGCTTCACCGAGTCCGTGAGCCTCCTCGACGACTCGATCCGTGTCGTCGACCCGGACAACCGCGCCGTGGAGACGGGCGAACCGGGACGCGCGGGCAAACGCTCCGACACGGTCCGCGTGACGCTCCCGGCCGACCTGGGCAAGGGCACGTACACGATCGCCTGGCGCGTCGTCTCCGCCGACAGCCACCCGGTCTCCGGCGCGCTGCTCTTCTCGGTCGGCGAGCCCTCCGCGACCAAGCCCGTCGCCACCACGCCCACGGAAGACCCGGTCGTCGCCTCCTTCTACAACATCGCCCGCTACGTGGCGTACGGTGGCCTCGCGCTCCTCATCGGCGTGACCGTCTTCACCGCGCTGCTCGGCGGTCTGAGCGCGGCGCTCCGCACGCTGCTCGTGGCCGGCTGGTCGGCGCTTCTCGCCTCCACGGTGGCCCTGCTCCTCCTCCGCGGCTCCTACGAACGGGGCACCGGCATCACGGAGATCCTGGACCTGTCCGTCCTGGCGAACACGGCCACGAGCAGGCCCGGCATGGCCCTGCTCGCCCGGCTGGTCCTGCTGGCGGGGGCCTTCTTCTTCGTACGGTTCGCACGGGGAGCGGCCGCCATCACGGAAACGGGCGGCGCCGTACAGGAAACGAGCCCCCGTCAGAAGGCCGTACTCGCTGCCGGAGTCGTCTTCTCCGTCGGCCTCGCCCTGACCTGGGCCGCGGCCGAGCACGCCTCCGCCGGCATCCAGGTACCCGCCGCGATGACGTCCTCCGTGCTGCACCTGCTCGCCATGGCGGCCTGGCTGGGCGGTCTGACGGCGCTGATGACCGTGCTGTACCGCGCCCCCGAGGACCTCTCGGCCACCGTGGTCGCCCGGTTCTCCCGGCTCGCCTTCCTCTCGGTGACTGTGCTGGTCCTCACCGGCGTGTACCAGTCCTGGCGCGGCCTCGGCTCCTGGGACGCGGTCACGGGGACGACGTACGGCAGGCTCCTGGTCGCCAAGCTGGGCGCGGTGGTCCTGCTGCTGGCGGCCGCCTACTTCTCACGGCGCTGGACGGCCCGGTGGGTCGCGGCCGGCGTACGGGAACGGCGGCCCGAGAAGGAACAGGTGCGGGCGGAGGTGGAGGTGCGGGTACCCGAGCGCGTGGGCGGCGGCCCCGCGGAGACGACCGCCGCGACCGACGGCACCGAGCCGGCCGACGACGAGGCCACCGTACGGACGGCCGACGCACCGGGCGGGACGAACACAGGCACCGGCACCGGCTCCGGCTCCGGCTCCGGCGGCGACGGTCCACGAAACACCGACGGCAGCGACGGCAGCAACGGCCCCAACAACACCGACAACACCGACACCACCGACCCCGACGCACACCGCCTCGCCCTCCGCCGCTCGGTCCTCGCGGAGTTCGCCGTGGCCATGGTGGTGATGGTGATCACGACGGTGCTCACCGTGACGCTCCCCGGCCGCGCCGAGGCCGAGTCGGCGGGAGCGAACAGGACGGCGGCGACCGGTGGGCCCACCCCCTCCAGCAACCTCATCCCGTTCGACGTCGGCACGCCGAACGGCCACGGCAAGATCCAGCTCGACCTCGCCCCCGGCACGGTCGGCAAAAACTCGATCCAGGCGGTGCTGTTCGGCCCCGACGGCGGCATCGCGACCGTCCCCGAGGTGCGGGTGACCTTCACCCTGCGGTCCCAGGACGTCGGCCCCATCGACGCCAAACTCACGAACAGGGGCGGCTACTGGGCGACCGACAGCCTTCAGCTCCCCCTCCCCGGCACCTGGACGATGAAGATCACCATCCGCACCACGGACATCGACCAGGTCACCGTGGAGAAGAACGTGAAGGTCTCCTAGCGGAGCCGCACATCCATACAGCCCCGCGCCCCGTAAAGGGCGCGGGGCTGTCTGTATGCCCGCTCAGTCCGTGAACTCCGCCGCCGTGGGCCGGCGCGAGGTCCTCGTCGCCTCGTCGACGTCGGTCAGGGGCCGGAGCCGATAGGTGTACGCGTAGTCGCGGCTCGCGAAGAGCTTGTACTCGTCGTGGGTGTGCGCGCCCCAGCTGTTGTCGCCGCCGACGCCCATCTGCCGGTGGTTGACGCGCAGGACGACCTCGTCCCGAGGGGTGAGCTGGTAGTCGTGGCGCACCCCGGACGACAGGTCCTCCGGGGTGAAGTGCGAGGCGTTGACCTCCAGCAGCGGCTCACCGGAGACCAGCAGCCCGAAGCCGTTGCGGTCGGTCAGGGCGGCCCAGCGGACGTCGGTCTTGTTGCCGTTCTCCTGCGGGCGGATGTACGGGGTCCACTGCTCCGAGACGGTCCCGGAGTACACGCCCACGTCGGTGCCGTCCTTGCGGTCCCAGTGGTTCTCCTCGGGGCCGCGGCCGTAGTAGCGCAGCCGCTCGAACCGGCCCGGCAGGAACAGCAGCGTGCCGACCTCCGGGATGTACGGCAGGGACGCGGCACCAGGGTGCAGGGTGTTGTCGACTTTGATCTCGCCGTTGCCGAACACCGTGTACGTGGTGGTGTACGTCGACTCGACCGTCGTGGGCAGCGTGCCGCTGACCTTGATCTCCACGGCCTTGTCGCGGAGGGCGCGCACGCTCACGTCCGTCACCTTGCGCTGCGTGCCCGCGTCACGCCAGGTCTGGTTGCGGGTGTGCTGGCCGTTGCCGCGGTCGTTCTCGGTGGGTGCCCGCCAGAAGTTCGGCGCGGGCCCGGAGGTGATGAGCCGGGTGCCCCGGGCCTCGTACGACGTGATGACGCCGCTGCCCTTGTCGACGGTCACGGAGAAGCCCTTGCCCTTCACCGTGAC
>NZ_VJZC01000829.1 GCF_009377185.1 Streptomyces spongiae | reverse complement strand
GGGCATGGTGGTCTCCGGGGGGTCGGGATTCAGCAGGGTTGGACTGGACGGGGCTGGACTCGGCAGACCGGGGATCAGGCAACCGTGTACTGGCTGTACTGGTTGATACGCCCGTCCCGCACCGACAGAATCCGGTCGCAGTGGGCGGCGACCTCGGCGTCGTGGGTGACCATCACCAGGCAGGCGCCCTGCTCACGGGTGACGGAGGTGAGCAGGCGGACGACCTCCGTGCCGGTGGCCTGGTCCAGCGCACCGGTGGGTTCGTCGGCGAACACCACGTCCGGTCGCACGGCGAGCGCACGGGCGATGGCGACCCGCTGGGCCTGCCCGCCGGACAACTGCCCCGGGCGGCGCAGCTCCAGCCCGCCGAGGCCGAGCGGCTCGAACCACCGGCGGGCCTCCCGCACGGCATTGCGCCTCGGCATGCCCTCCAGCATCAGCGGCAGCGCCACGTTCTCCTCGGCGGGCAACTCCGGCAGCAACTGCCCGAACTGGAACACGAACCCGAACCGCTTCCGCCGCAGCGCGCTGAGCCGGTTCTCACCGAACCGATCGATCCGCTCGCCCCGCAGCAGCACCTGCCCTCCATCCGGCCGAATGATCCCGGCCAGGGTGTGCAGGAGGGTGGACTTGCCCGACCCCGACGGGCCCATGATCGCGAGGGACTCGCGCTCGGCGACCTCCACGTCCACCCCGGCCAGGGCGGGAGTGGGACCGTAGCTCTTGGTGAGACCGTGTCCGGCCAGAACGACGACGCTCATGACGAATACCCCGTCCCCTTCAGCGCTCGAACTTCCAGGTGACGGACGAGCCCTCGGCGTCAACGACACTCACCGGAATGGACACCGCCTCGCCGTCGCCGTCCTTCGCCGTGCAGGTCACCTTCGCCCCGGCCACGGCCTTCAGGTCCGGGCACCGCACGTCCTTCACCGAGGTCCCGAGCCAGGGCAACGCGTGGTACTTCGACTGCGTGCGCCCGCCGACGACGTTCCCGGACAGGGCCTTCTCACCGTCCACCGTCACGGACGACTGACTGTCGAGCTCGGTGGTGGACTCAGTACCGCCGAGCGTGAGGGTAAGGACGACTCCACCGGCGATGACGGCAACCGCCGTGCCGACGACAGGGACCAGATACTTGCGCTGCATGCTGCGCCTCCAGAGACGAGGGTTTGAAGTCCCTCGACCCTCGCCTCCGCCACCCCCTGCCCACCTCGGCCGAACGGCCAGGCTTGGCGGTCCTCGCCGGGGGCCTGCTCAGCCGTACGGCTGATGGGTCGTGCGCTCAGCCGGGGCCGAGTCCGCCGAGCAAGGACCGAACCACCATGTCGGCGCCCTGCGCGCTGGTCAGCTCCGGCATCTCGTGTGAAGCGATGTTGGTGAGGTGGATGAGCAGGGAGCGTGCCCAGCGGTCCGGAAGGCCGGGGCGGATGACCCCTTCACGCACCGCGCGGGCCATGAAGGCGTCGAGTTGCTCGATCAGCCGGCCGAGGCGGCTGACTGCGACCTCGTCCTGTACGTGCCGCACGTCCACCGGCCACCGCCTGCTCACGGTGATGATGCCCTCCGCGTACCGGTGGAGTGCCACGAGCACGGGCGCCTCGGTCAGCCGAGCCGCTGCGACGGCCTTCTCGCAGGCGTCGAGCTTGGCCACCTGAACGGCGGCCAGGAGTGCCTCGCGGGTCGCGAAGCGGCGGTAGACGGTACGCCGGTCAACGCCCGCCGCTGCCGCGATGGCCGCGATGCTCGTGCCGGGATCGAGCGCCAGCAGGCGCGCTCCGGTCTGCAGGACCGCGTCCAGATTGCGTGCCGCGTCAGCTCTCATCGAGATCGGAGCATACGCAGCCACGAGGCCGATGAGCCAGCAACTGACACACCGCTATTGCAATGCACTCATTAAATGTCACATAGTTGTGGCACTAATCAGGTACTTCAGTCACTCCGGCGCGTCCGTCGTCGCGTCGGCCCTCGTTCCAGGAGTCCCGCGTGAGCCCGGTCCACATGTCCGAGAAACTGAAAGAAGTCCTCGATTCCAGGGTCTTCGTCACCGTGGCGACCCTCCAGCCCGACGGCAGTCCGCACCAGTCAGTGGTCTGGGTGGGGCGGAACGGCGACGGCCTCTTCTTCGTGACCGGTGTCGACAAGCTCAAGGTGCGCAACCTGCGGCGGGATCCCCGGCTGAGCGTGACGGTCAACCCACCCGACGAGCCCTACGGGTACGCGGTGATCAGCGGCACCGCCCGGTTCGAAAGTGCGGGCAGCCGCGGGCTCATGGATGAACTGGCCGTCAAGTACACCGGCAAGACCTACGCCGACCACCGCCCTGAGGCGTATGCCGCCCTCCCGGAACTGGTCACCGTCCACGTCACAACCGAGAAGATCGCGTCGCGGTTCCTCTGAGGCGACGAGGGAGGAAGACGAGGATGCGGAAGAGGAGCACCGTGACAAGGACTTATGTCATCACCGGCGGCACGGACGGCATCGGCAGGGCCATCGCCGACACGTACCTGGACAGGGGGCAGGAGGTGGTGGTCGTCGGGCGCAGCGCGGAGAAGGGCGAGGAGTGGCTCGATGGCGCACGACAACGTGGCGCGGCTGCCAGGGCGCACTTCATACCCGCCGAGCTGAGCCTGCTGTCCGAGACCCGAGCAGTGATCGACCACATCCGATCCTCCTGGGCTCGGATCGACGCCCTGGTACTGGGCGCCCGGCACTTCCGGACCACCCGCCTGGTCACCACCGACGGCTTCGAGAACACCTTCGCCCACTTCTACCTCAGCCGCTTCGTACTGAGCCACGGGCTGGCCGACCTGCTCGAATCCGCCGACACCCCGGTCATCCTCAACATCGCGGGACCGGGCAGTGAAGGAGAGATCTACTGGGACGACCTGCAGCTTGCGAGGGAGTACGACGGGCAACGGGCGCTCATGCAGGGCGGGCGGCTCAATGATCTCCTCGGCGTCGCCTTCGTGGACACCCGGCCGAGGACGAAGGTGCGGTATGCACTCCTCAACCCGGGCACGGTCAGGACCAGTTTCTCGGGCCAGTACACGCCGGACGTCAGGGCACAGGTCGACATCATCCGCCGGTCCGCCCAGCCGGTCCACGAGGCCGTGGTCCCGATCGTCGGGCTCCTGGACGACCCACCCGCCGTACCGCTCAGCGCCTTCGTACGGGACGTGCCGCTCAGTCCACTCGGTCCCGGGTTCGCGATCGAGGAAGCACGGCGGCTGCACCTGCACACCCAAAGGCTGTTGGCCGACCGGGACAACGAGACGCTGAGGTAGAGGCCTCGGCCCCGCAGCATGCAGTCGGCACGCTCAGGGCATACGCCCCGTCCCATACAACTCCCCCATCC
>NZ_VJZC01000828.1 GCF_009377185.1 Streptomyces spongiae | reverse complement strand
ACATGCTGGGCCGCCCACCGGCCCCGCACCGGGCCGGCGGACCGGCTCGGTGTGCCCTGGCGAGCGGCACGCCCTCAAGCTAGGAGTGGCCGGGATCTACCCCCAATTGGGGAACCCCCTAGGGGAGTTGAGGAGGGAAAACCCTCGATGACCCCACGGGACCGGGAACGTACGCTGGCACCGGGGGCAGCTCGGTACGTTCGCCAGTACGGTGCCAGTACGTCTCGGGGAGGTCAGTTCGTACGGTGTCCCGCCGCCAGCCGCACGATGTCCACCCGCGACCGGATGCCCAGCTTCCGGTAGACCCGAGTGAGCGTCGCCTCGACCGTCTTGACGCTGATGAAGAGCCGCCCGGCGATCTCGCGGTTCGTCGCGCCCTCCATGACGAGCTCGGCGACCTGACGCTCCGTCGCGGCGAGGACGGCGAGCGCGTCCAGCGCGGCCGGAGCCGGTGCCGGCGCGGCGGGCGGCTGCGGCATGGGGGCGGCCGTCGCCTGCTCGGCCCGTTTCAGCCAGGGCAGGGCACGGCAGCGGCGGAAGAGCCGGGTCGCCTCGTCGTACGACGTCGGACCGGGCCGGGGCGTGCGCAGCCCCGCCAGGGCGTACGCGGCCCGCGCCTCCTCCAGGCCGTAACCCAGCTTGGCCAGCCGGTCCTGCACGGACGTCAACTGCCGTACGGCCGACTCCTGGTCGCCGCGGGCGGCGCGCACCAGTGCCTCGGAGCGGTCGAGCACGGCGAGCACGCTCTCGCGCCCCAGCCGCAGCGCGCGTTCCCGCGTGGCGACGATGAGGTCCTGTGCCTCGGCGTACTCGCCCACCCGTACCAGCGCCTCGGCCAGGTCGCCGTGCCAGCGCCCGCGCGCGGGGTCGGTGACCCCGAGGCTCTCCTCCAACTCCCGTACGCGCCGCAGGGACTGGACCGTGCCGGGCGCGTCACCGGCCACCAGCTGGGCGTACCCGAGGGAGCCCAGGGCGCGGGAGAGATACACCAGGTCGCCGTCCGCCTCGGCGTGCTCCGCCGCCTCCCGGGCCAGCGCGAGCGCGCGGTCTACGTCGCCGCCCGAGGCCTCCGCGAGCGCGGTGAGCATGGCGGAGGCGCCCTCGCCGATCCCGGTGTCCCGGGCCAGGCGCAGGCTCTCCCGGGCGAGGTCCAGCGCACGGCCGCAGTGGCCGGAGCGCAGTTCGGTCTCGGCGAGGAAGCGCAGGAAGTGCACCTCGCTCTCGACCATGCCGCGCCGGCGGGCCTCGCGCAGCAGCGCGGTGACCGTCTTGCGGGCCTCGGGGAGCTGGTCGCTCATGAGCAGCCAGCGGAACCGGGCCGAGCCGGCGCCGTTGTGGTGGCAGGCCACCTGGGGGTCCTGCGGTTCCTTCAGCGCGCGCTTGATGGTCGCGGGCGCGTCCGGGTGACCCATCAGGGTCTCGATATGGGCCTGGAAGGCCAGCGCGAGGAGCTCGGTGCGACGGTCGCCTGCCCGTTCGGCCAGCTGCGCCGCGTGGGCCGCCTCCTCGCGGCCCTCGGCGAAGTCGCCCTCCACGACCAGCGCGCGCCAGGCCAGCTGGTAGCGGACCAGGGCGAGGAGCCGTGGGTCGTCGCCCGCGTCGGCCAGTGCCTGCGGGTAGGCGGCGTCGACCTCGGAGATGGACTGGCCGGCCGCCTCGATCACCACGATCCACGCCTGCACCCGGTCGGCGGGCTCGGTGACCCGGCCCAGCACCTCGCGGGCGATGTCCCGGGCGAGGTCGTTCTCCCCGGCGGTCACCGCGTCCTCGGCCGCCTGCAACCGCCGCTCGTCCGGACCCGGCTCGGCGTCGGCCGGGGTGTGCCGGGCCGCGAGCAGCCCCAGCTCCGCGGCGACCGAGGGCGCGCCCCGGTCCCGGGCCACGGCGGCGGCCTCACCGAGTTTCCCGGCGACCGCGGGGTCCGTGCCGGTGGTGGCGAGGGCCAGGTGGCGGGCGCGCTCGATGGGGTCGGAGGCCGCGGTGGACAGGGCGGCGTGGGCGGCACGCCGCTCCTGGGCGCCCGCCTCGGCGTACAGCGCGGCGGACACGAGGGGGTGCGCGAACCGTACGCCCGGGCCCTCCCGCTCCGGGGCGAGCAGGCCGAGTGCGGCGGCCTGCGCGGTCTCCGCCTCGGCGTTGTCGCGCCCGGCGGAGTGCAGCAGTGCCAGCGTGGGCCGGGCCCCGGCGCTGGCGACGAGCAGGGTGCGGCGGGCCTCCACGGGGAGCATTTCCAGCCGGTTCAGCACCAGGGCGCGCAGCGAGGTCGGCACGGGCAGCGGCTCACCCGGGCGCGGTGGGGTCGGGCTCTCGTCGAGGGCGCGGCCGAGTTCCAGCGCGAACAGGGGGTTGCCGCCGCTGGTGCTGTGGATGTCCCGAACGGTCGAGCGGGGCAGACCGGTGTAGCCGCGGTGTCCGAGGAGCTCGGCCACCTGGGCCTTGGTGAGCGGGTTGACCCGTACGGCCAGGGTCTCGGGCGGCAACGCGCGTAGATGGCGGTCCTGCTCCTGGCTCTGCGGGTCCGTCGCGGTGCGCGCCGCGCAGAGCATGCGGACCGGCATGCCGCCGAGCCGGCGGGCGGCGAACCCGAGGAGTTCGGCGCTGGCCGAATCCAGCCACTGGAGGTCGTCGGCGACGATCAGGACGGGGCCCTTGGCGGCCAGTGCCCGCAGGACCGACAGCACGGCGAGTCGCAGGGCGAGGCCGTCGCGCTGGAGGGTGGACTCGCCGCGGCCGGTGAGCGCCGACTCCAGGGCGTCGCGCTGGGGGGCGGGCAGTCGGTCGGACACCTCGTCGATGACCAGGCCGAGGAGGTCGGCCAGTGCGAGGAACGGCAGATGGGATTCGGACTCGGTGGCCGAGCAGCGCAACACGGTTCGCGCGGATTCGGCATATTCTGCGGTCAATGTCCGCAGAATGGTCGATTTTCCGATTCCCGCGGGCCCGTGCACCAGCACACTCCCGCCGCGCGCGAGCTGCTCACGCGCGGCGATGAGTATCTCGTCCCGGCCCACGACCAGGTCGGGGCGCGGTCTGCCAGGCTCCTTGAAGTCCCGTCGCACGGTCCACCGCTCCCCTCTGTGTGTCGTGTCCGGGCCAATATTAGGCAACGATTCTTTGAATTTCGGACTCAGGACGTGGTGAGGGAAATAACAGCAGGGACACCAGAGGGGCAAGAGCAACCCAAGCAGAATGCAATTCACTGCCAGCGCCCCGCAAGGGGCGCGGCGAACCCCGCGACCAACCACAACGAACCGGCACCCACCCACTGCCCTGCCGGGGCAGACGCCCCATAGGGGCGCGGGGAACTGCGCGAGCAACCACAACGAACCGGCACCCACCCACTGCCCTGCCGGGGCAGACGCCCC
>NZ_VJZC01000827.1 GCF_009377185.1 Streptomyces spongiae | reverse complement strand
GCAGAAGCCTTCGCCGAAGCCCCCGCCGACGTCCCCGCCGACGCCCCCGCCGACCTCCTGGGGCAGGCCCACGCCCTCCTCGCCGAGCACCCCGTAGCCGACGGCTACAGCGGACTGCCCTCGGCGCTGCGCCACTTCCCCTGGTACCACCTGGACCTGGAACTCGGCGAGAGGGACGTGGACACCGATGTGCCGCGGATGCGCCGGGGACACGTGGGCGCGCTGTTCTGTTCGCTGCACCTGCCGGACCGGCTCAGCGGCGACCGGGCCGTCGGCGCCACCCTGGAGCAGTTGGACCTGGTCAGGGCGGTGGTGGACACCCACCCCGAGGGACTGCGCCTCAGCCGCAGCGCCGGGGAGGTCATCGAGGCCCGTAACTGCGGCCGGGTCGCCGTCGTCCTCGGCCCCGCCGGCGCCCCCGCCCTCGGCGACTCCCTGGGCGTCCTGCGCTGCCTGCACACCCTCGGCGTGAAGGTGTTCACGCTCTCGGGCGTGTCCTGGGCGGGCGAGGCCGGGCTGACCCGGTTCGGTGAGGAGGTCGTCCGGGAGATGAACCGCCTCGGTGCGCTCATCGACCTCTCCGGTGCCTCCGACGCCACGATCCGACGCACCCTCGAGATGTCCCGCGCCCCGGTCCTGTTCGCCCGCTCCGCAGCCCGCGCCCTGCGCCCCCACCCGGCCAACCTCCCCGACGAGGTCCTGGAGGAGCTCGGCACCGCCCAGGGGCTGTGCCTGGTGCCGCTCACCGCCGAGCAGACGGGCCCCTCCGTACGGGACGTCGCGGACCACCTCGACCATGTGCGCGCGGTCGCCGGCCCCGAGTGCGTCGGCCTGTCCGGGACGTACGACTCCGGGGCCGCCCACCCGCAGGAGCTCACCGACGCCTCCTGCTGGCCGCACCTCGTCGCCGAGCTCATCTCCCGCGGCTGGACCGGGGACCAGCTCGCCCTGCTCACCTGGGGCAACGTCCAGCGCGTCCTGCGCGGCACCGACTTCACGGCCCAAACGGTCCGGCAGCGCCGGGAGCCGTCGACGGCGAGGATCACGGAGCTGGACGGGTAGCTCCCAGGAAGTCCTTCTTCCGGTGCGGATCAGCAGGCATCAGCAGGCGCAGAGGCAGAACGGGTGTCCCGCCGGGTCCGCGTAGACCCGCCAGTTCCGCGACCGGTCCTCCACGTCCAGCGGCTTCGCCCCCAGCGCCAGCACCCCCTGCTCGGCCGCGTCCATGTCGTCCACGGTCAGGTCCAGGTGGAACTGCTGCGAGGCGTCGGGCGCGGGCCACGCCGGCGGTACGTGACCGGGTGCGGCCTGGAACGCCAGCGACTGACCGCCGGGCACCTTCAGGTCCACCCAGTCGTCGTCGCCCTCGACGGTGCCGCCCAGCACCCCGGCGTAGAAACCGGCGAGCGCGCGCGGGTCGGGACAGTCCAGGACGACGACGCCCAGCTTGGCGAGAGCCATGACTTCCTCCTCGAAGCCTTGGTTACCCATACACAGCGGCAACCGGTAACGGTTACCTCATGCTGCCGCACATGAGGTAACACGGCAAGCGGAAAACGCCGTCATCGGGAACGCCGCGATCGGAGGTACCGTCGCTGGCATGAGTGAGAGAGCGCCCGCACCCGACGGCCTCGCCCTGGTGGAGGCCCTGGTGAACACCCTCGACATCGAGTCGGGCGCCGACGTCCTGGACACCGCCGAGGGCCGGGACCGTTTCGGGATCACTCAAGGGGACCTCGCGGACGTCCGGGAACTCCGCGAGTCGCTCCGCGCCGTCTGCCTGGCCCACGCGGGCCACCCGCCGCACCACGAGGTGACGCCCCTGGGCGAGCTGCTGGCGCGGGCGCCGCTGTACGTCGTGGTCGACGCGCGGGACGGCTCGGCGGCCCTCGCCCCGGCCGACGAGGGCCCGCTGCTCTCCCGCGTCGCGGCGGCCGTGGCCCAGGCGGTCACCGCGGGCACCTGGCTCCGCCTCAAGGCCTGCGAACTGCCCGAGTGCCACTGGGCGTACTACGACCGCAGCCCGGCGGGCCGCGGTCGCTGGTGCTCGATGTCGGTGTGCGGGGCGCGCGCGAAGATGCGCCGCTACCGCGCGAAAGCCTGACCCAGGGCCGGTCAGGGCCGGTCCCACAGGCCCTGGGGGGCGGCTTCTAGTCCCCGCCGCCGCCCTCCCGCGAGGCCGCCGCGCGCGAGCCCACCAGCAGCAGGCACAGCACGGCGACGCCCGCCACCAGCCCGGCCAGCACGAGCAGCGGATCCAGGGGGCGGGCCGCCGACACGGTCTGCTGGGCCTGCGGTGCCGTGGTCGTGGGCGGGGAGTCCACGGCCGCCGGAGAGGCCATGGACATGCTGGGGGACGCCGACGGCGAGCGGGCGGTATGTGTCGTCCGCGCCGCAGGTGCCCTCGTGCTCGGTGTCACCGCCGTCGCGGCCCGCCCGGGCACCGTCGCACGATGCTGCCCGGACGAGGACCCCGAGTGGTCGTGGGTGGCGGGCGCCGCCGGTGTCGCGGGCGCCGCGGCGCGGACCACGATGCCGGCCGTCATGTCCGGGTGGACGGTGCAGTAGTAGCCGTACGAGCCGGCCTCGGTGAAGGTGAAGCTCCAGCTCTGCCCCTTGTCCAGCATGGGGGAGTGGAACGAGGCCGGGCCCGAGGTGGTCTTCACGTCGTGCGGTGCCGTGTCCTGGTTGGTCCAGGTCACGGTGGAGCCGACGTCGACCGTCAGCGTCCCCGGAGCGAAGGCGTACCCCTTCATCACCACCCGGTACGAGGCGGCCGCCGCCCGCTCCGGTGCCGCGAACAGCAGGGTGGGGAGGGCGAGTACGACGAGCACGGCACCCAGGGCCGCCCGCCGTGCCGCCCTCACGAGAACTCCGCGGCGACCAGCAGCCGCAGCCGCGTCGCGGGGCACAGCCGGCCGAGCCGGAACCCGGTGGCCCGGCGCAACAGGCGGTACGGCAGCCGGGCGGTGCCCACCACGAGCAGCCGGTCGTCGGCGCGCTCGACGACGCGCAGCCACAGCAGGGCGGGGAAGAGGACGCCACCCAGTTCGAGATCGGCGAGCAGCCGCAGCCGGCGGCCGCCGTCGAAGGGCTCGACGTGCTGGGAGACGAGGACCGCCCTGGACGCGGTGAGCGCGGACCGCGGCCCGAGGCCGCCCAACTCGAAGCGGAAAACGGGCTGTTCTGAAGGACCGCACGCGACGGCGCCGGACACGTCCTCGTCGGACACGTCGGTGTCCGGCACGGTCAGTGAGGCCCCGGTGAGGGTGACGCGGCGGCGCCGGGTGGGCAACGGGCCGTACCAGCCGGTGAGTTCGACGAACGAGCGGCCGGGCGCCACGGCGTACCGGCCGGACCGCGGCAGCCGGACGGCCCCGCCGGGCGACTCCGGCGG
>NZ_VJZC01000826.1 GCF_009377185.1 Streptomyces spongiae | reverse complement strand
CCGCCTCCGCCGTTGCCCTCACCGCCGAGAACGCGACCCAGGCCGTTGTAGCCCATGATCAGGTCCCAGGCCGTGCCGTCCGTCGAGCCGCCGATGTACGGGCGGTCCGAGGCGGGCACGAGGGACACCGCCGCCGCCCACCAGAAGCTCGACACGGCCAGCGCCACGCCCGCGAGCAGCAGGTTCACGATCCGCTTCACCAGGCCGAGGTTCGCCGCGTACAGGTAGACGGCGAAGACGGCCGGCAGTGCGATGTAGCCCTGGAGCATCTTCGTGTTGAAGGCGAGCCCGAAGCACACCGCCGAGCCGAGCAGCGGCAGCAGCCTGCCGTCCCGCGTCGCGCGCAGGGCGAGGGCCGCGCCCGCCACCATCAGGAAGACGAGCAGCGTGTCGGGGTTGTTGTCGCGGTTGATGGCGACCGTGATCGGGGTCAGCGCGAGGACGAGGGCGGCGACGGCCGCCGCGCCGTGGCCCCACACCCGTTTCACCGACGCGTGCACGATCCAGATGGTCCCGAGCGCGGACGCGATCAGCGGCGCCATCATCTGCCAGGTGCCGTAGCCGAGGACCCGGCAGGACAGGCCCATGACCATCAGGACGAAGGGCGGCTTGTCGACGGTGAGGAAGTTGCCCGCGTCCAACGACCCGAAGAACCACGCCTTCCAGCTCTGCGTGCCGCTCAGGACGGCGGCGCTGTAGAAGCTGTTGAGGCCGGAGGACGAGAGGTTCCAGGAGTACAGCGCCGCCGCCAGGATCAGGATCGCGACCAGGGTGGGGAGCGACCAGCGGGGTGCCGTCGAAGGCCCTGCCGTCTCCGGTGGTTCCGTGGTGGGTGGTTCCGTGGTGGGCGGGGGCGCGGGCGGTTCCGCGGCCGATGCCTGTGGGCCGGAGGTCGCGGAGGTCGCGGAGGTCACGGACGCGTGGGGGTGTGGGTCAGTGGCAGATGTCACCAGCGCACCATGCGGCGGCGGGTTGGGCGCGCACTGTGGCGGTCCTGGCAGCCAGCTGTGAATTCATACAGGGACGGGTAACGGGCCGTACATCCTTTCCCCAACGGGGGCGGCGGGTGTACGGCCCGTCCTGTCGCTCTGCCGGGCGGGTCAGCGCAGGCTGTACCCGAACAGCGCGTCCGTGGCGGGCGCGGACAGGTCGCCCGGGCCGAAGGCGAGGGCGGACGTCGTGGTCAGGCCACTGGACGTGCCGCGCAGCGACCAGACGGCGCCGTTGTCGCCGTTCTCGGCGGTGGACGCGACGGTGATGTCGCGGTGGCCGTCGCCGTTGACGTCGAGGAGCGCGGTCGTGGCACCGAACTTGTCGCCCGTCTCGGCGACTCCGGGCACCCCGTCGGTGTTCTGGTGGAAGACCTGACTGCCCGTACCGGTGAAGCCGGAGGCGCTGCCGGGCACCAGGGCGAACGAACCGGCGTCGGTGAGGCCGCTGAAGTCCTCGCCGGGGATGCCGAGCGCGATGTCGGCGTAGCCGTCGCCGTTCACGTCGTCCACGGAGACCGCCGCGCCGAGGCCGTCGCCCTCCTCCTCCGCGCCGTAGAAGCCGGACAGGCTCTGGTCGAAGGACTTGGTGTTGGCGTCGGTCAGGCCGGAGGCCGAGCCGTAGGCGACGCGGACCTTGCCGCTCCAGCTGTCGCCGCCGACCACGACGTCGTCGAAGCCGTCACCGTTCACGTCGCCCACGCCGGTGCCCGGGACGGAGCCCGTGGTGTCGCCGGGGGCCCGTTCGGTGGTGAAGCCCGACGCGCCGCCGTACAGCAGCCGGTTGCCCCACGTGCCGTCACCGGTGTAGGTCCACTGGACGATGTCGTCCTTGCCGTCACCGTTGATGTCGCCGACGTGGCCGTTGCGGACGGGCCCGGTGATCGAGTCGCCGTCCTCCTCGCAACCGCTGCCCGTGGCGCACGAGGCGTCGTCCTCGCCGTAGCCCCACCACTCGGACTTGTCGAGGATGTTGAGTACGGAGGCGGGGGTGCCGCTCCGTGAGATCGGACCCTTCCAGAGGGTGGCCGCGGCGCCCGCGGGGTCGTCCCCGCCGACGTTCTGCTGGGAGAACAGCGCGAGGTCGGTCTTGCCGTCCCCGTCGAAGTCACCGGCCTGCGGCGCGGCCCCGTATCCGGCGATCGCCGTGCCACCAGTGAGCCCCGAGGCGGAGCCCCACATGACGACGGAGCCCGCGGTGCCGCCCGCGATCACGAGGTCGCCGTAGCCGTCGCCGTCGAGGTCGCCCTTGGTGAAGGTCTGCCCGAAGCGCTGGTCGGCGGTGGCGGAGCCGGGTATGCCGCTGGTCGACCGGCTCACGATCTTCTTGTTCGAGGTCGAGAGCCCGTTCGCCGAGCCGTACGTGACGGCCACGTAGCCGGCTTTCGCCTTCTCGGACACCGTGGCGTTCGGTGCCCCGATGACGAGGTCGGCGTATCCGTCGCCGTTGAAGTCGTCCTGGACGTCCACCGACGGGGCGGGGGCGGCCATGGCCGGGGCTCCGGTGAGGGCCCAGGCACTGAGCCCCCCGGCGAGCAGCACCGCGGTGGCAACGGGCGAGCCCAGCCGTGCGGTACGGATCCTGCGTCCTGCTCGGGACATACAACTGCCTTTCGAGTCGGTCGAGTTCACCACGACACGCGCCGCGCGTCGCGCCCCCACACAGGAGGACTCGGAAGGCAAGCATCCGGTTGTACGCCCGGATGTCATGGTTGTGTAACCAGCCGTTCGCCCACGGCCGTGGTCACGGAAAGCCGCTGCTCACGGACGGCCGCTGCTCACGGATGGCCGCTGCTCACGGGCAGCCGGTACCCGCCGACGTCCGGTACCGGGACAACCGCTCCTCGATCCGCTCGCGGCACTCCGGCCACTCCTCGGCGACGATAGAGAACATCGCGGAGTCCCGCAGCCGCCCGTCCTCGCCGGGCGCCCACGACACGGACCAGTTCCGCAGTACGCCCTCGAACCGCGCCCCCGCCGCGGCGATCGCCGCACGGGAGCGTGCGTTGCGCGCGTCCGTCTTCAGGTCGACCCGCTCCACGCCCCAGACCTCGAAGGCGTGCCGGAACAGCAGGTACTTGGCTTCGGCGTTGATCCCGGTGCCCTGCGCCGAGGCCGCGAGCCAGGTGAACCCGACCTCCACGGCGTACGGGCCGCGCCCGTCCGGCCACCACCGCGGGTCCCAGAAGGCGGTGGCCCCGACCGCCCGCCCCGACGCCTTCGCCACCTGGGCGTACGGAGCGAGCCTGCCCTCCGCCGCCCGGCCGAACTGAGCGTCCAGGTACGACCCGACCTCGTCCGCCCCGGGCACCCAGGTGTACGCGTACGAACCCCGGTCCTCCTCCGCGGCCGCGGCCAGGTCCGCCGCGTGCCGTCGGTCCAACGGCTCCAGCCGTACGAGCGAGCCCTCCAGTACCGGCCCGTCAAGTCTGAGACCCACC
>NZ_VJZC01000825.1 GCF_009377185.1 Streptomyces spongiae | reverse complement strand
ACGTCACCCCCACCCACCGCACCGTCATCCGTCACCGACACCCGCAGCGCCCCCACGTCAGCCCGCACAACGACCCGTACCGCGACATCCGCTCCCCCATGCCGCACCGCGTTCGTGAGGGCCTCCTGCACGATCCGGTACGCGGCGGCGCCCACCGCCGAGGGCACGTCGTCCGCGGCGACCGAAACCTCGACGCGGGCGCCCCCGACACGGGCCGCGTCCACGAGGTCGGGCAGTCCGTCCAGGCCGGGCAGGGGCCCGCGCGCCTCGACACCGTGCTCGACACCGTGTTCCGGCTCCCGCAGCACCTCCAGCGTGCCGCGGAGTTCGCCGCGCGCGGTGCGGCAGGTCTCGGCTATGTCGTCGAGGGCCTTGGCGACCGCCGTCCGGTCGAGCCGGTCCGGGTCGGCGGTCAGGACGTGCGCGGCCACCGACGTCTGGACGCCGATCAGCGTGATGCTGTGGGCGAGGAGATCGTGCAGGTCACGGGCGATGCGCAGCCGCTCCTCGGCGACCCGGCGGCGGGCCTCCTCCTCGCGGGTGCGTTCGGCGCGCTCGGCGCGTTCGACGATGGCGGCGATGTACTGGCGGTAGAAGCGGGTGCTCATGCCGCAGAAGAGAACGGCGATGATCCAGCCGAAGATCCGCAGGACCTCGCGCACGCCGTCGGGGTTGGTGAGGGCGTTGACGGTCAGCGTCACGCCGAGGACGGTGGCACCGGTGAGCAGCGTACGGCGTGCCGTGCCGGTCGCCGCGATCGTGTACAGGACCGTCATGGTCGCGGGGATGGGCGCGGAGTGGTTGTTGTCGAGGGCGTGGTACGGGACGACGCAGGCCACCACCGCGAACAGGACGAGCACGGGACGGCGGCGGCGCCACACGAGGGGCACGTGGGCGAGGAACAGCAGGGTCCAGCCGAGTGCGTCCGGCCGGAGCCCGTGCTCGCCGAGTGGGACGACACCCGCGGCGAGGGCGGCCAACGCGATGGCCAGCAGTGCGTCGTTGCGGGTGCCGTGCGGGGCGGTGCGGGGGCCGCGGCCGATCGCCGCCATGATCCGCTCGCCGCGAGGGGACCGTGCCGTCGGCGTGGTCGCCCGGACGGGCGTGGTGGTTGCCTGCACGGACGTGGTGGTTGCCTGCACGGGCTCATCCTCCGTCAGGAACGCACCGCTCCGGGAGAGATCCGTCGCGAGGGCGCCCCTCCGGGAGAGATCCGTCGGGAGGGCGCCCCTCTGGGAGAGAGGGGCGCCCGGACCGTACTCAGCCAACGGACACGCGCTCCGGTTCCGGCGCCCGGCCGGGCGGCTCCGGCTCCTTCGACAGCCGCCCCGGCCACCACACCTTCCGCCGCAGGGCGACACTCGCGCTGGTCACGAGGTAGGTGCGGACGAGGAAGGTGTCGAGCAGCACGCCCACCGCGATCACGAAGCCGAGTTCGACCAGCTGGACGAGCCCCATGTTCGTCAGGACGGCGAACGTGGCGGCCAGCACCAGGCCCGCGGAGGCGATGACCCCGCCGGTGGTGCGCAGCGCGGTGAGCGCGGCGGCGCCCGGCTCCGCGCCGGCCAGTGACTCCTCCCTCATCCGGTGCATGAGGAAGATGCCGTAGTCGACGCCGAGGGCGACGAGGAACACGAAGGACAGCAGTCCCAGCCCCGGGTCGGTCCCCTCGAACCCGAACACGGGCCCGAAGACGAGTCCCCCGATCCCGAGCGAGGCCCCCCACACCGCGACCACGGCGGCGACCAGCATCAGCGGCGCGACGAGGCTGCGCAGCAGGGCGATCAGGATGAGCAGCACGGAGACGAGCACGAGGGGCACGACGACGGTCTGGTCCCGGTCGCTGGTGTTCTCCAGGTCGATCTGTTCGGCGCTGGGCCCGCCCACCAGGGCGCCCTCGTGCGCGCCGTCCAGTTCCTCCCGCAAGGACTTGATCGTGGCGGTCTCGGCGGCCGACTGGGGCGCGGCCTTCGCGGTGACGGAGATCTCGGTCCACCCTCCCCCACCGCGCCCGCGCTCGGCCGCGGCGACGCCGTCGTTCCCTCGTACGACGCTGAGCACGGCGTCGGCCTCAGCGGTCGGGGCGATCACGGTGATGGGCTGGGTGCCCTGCCCGGGGTAGGCGCGGGCCAGCGTCTCCATCGCGGCGACCGCGTCGGGCTTGTCGACGAAGGAGTCCTCCTGCTTGAGCGAGCCGGGCAGGTTCAGCACGCCGAGCGCGAGGGCGCCCAGGAGCACCGCACCGCCGGCGAGCACGGCCAGGGGCCGCCGCCCCGCGGAGGAGCCCATCACGGCGAACAGGCTCCGCCGCTGCTTCGGTTCGCTGCCGAACGCGGGCACGAGCGGCCAGAACACGCGCCGTCCCAGCAGCACGAGCACGGCGGGCAGGAGCGTGAGCATGGCGACGAGCGCACACAGCACACCGAGCGTCCCGAGCGGTCCCATCCCCCGGCTGCTGTTGAGGTCGGCGGCGAGCAGGCACAGCAGCCCGGCCGCCACGGTCCCCGAGGAAGCCAGTACTGCGGGCCCGCACCCGCGCAGGGCGGCGCGCATCGCGTCGTACGGCCGCTCGACGCGCCGCAGCTCCTCCCGGTACCGCGACACGAGCAGCAGCGCGTAGTCGGTCCCCGCGCCGAACACGAGGATGGTCATCACGCCGGAGCTCTGCCCGGAGACGGTGGTCCCGAAGGTCTGGTGGAGCCCGTAGGCGACGCCCATCGACAGGTAGTCGGCGATTCCGGCGACGACGAGCGGCACCAGCCACAGGAACGGGCTGCGGTAGATGAGGATGAGCAGCAGCGCCACGACCGCGACGGTGGTGTAGAGCAACGGCCCGCCGAGCGAGTCGTAGACCTCACTGGCGTCGGTGGCGAGGGCACCCGGACCGCCGACCTCGACCGTCAGCCCGCCCTCGCTCCGGGCGACGTCCCGCACGTCGTGCACGAACGCGTCCCGCTTCTGCTCGTCGGTGCCGGGCTCGGTGCTGGCGATCGGATACATCAGGGTAGTGCCGTCCTCGGACGGGACGCCCCGGGGCTCCGCGCCGAGCCGGTGCGCCGCGGCGATCTCGGCGACCTGCCCGGCGGCGGTGTCCCGGTCGGCTGCGGTCAGCCCGCCGTCCCGGTGGTACACGAGTACCACCTCGGTACTCTCCCCTCCGGGCAGCCGGTCCTGGATCTTCGCCACCTGGGTCGAGTCCGCGCTCGCCGGCAGATAGTCCACGGCCCGGTCCTGCTGCACGTCCCCGAGCTTCGCCGCGAACGGCGCCACGACCGCGAGCAGCACCACCCACAGCCCCAGCACCAGCCAGGGCACACCTCGCCGCACACGCTTGCTCGTCTCTGCGGGCCCCATGCCGGGGTCCCCCCTCCTCGCCGGGTGTCTGGACGTTCACCAGACTCCCGGCGGGCGAGGGGGGATTCGTCGGGCGCGGGGG
>NZ_VJZC01000824.1 GCF_009377185.1 Streptomyces spongiae | reverse complement strand
GACTTACTTAAGTCAAGCAATCTTTTTCCTTCTGTGGCGGCCCCAACGGGGCGCGGCGACCGAGCGCCGCGCCCCGTACGTCACCTCACCGCCGCACCCTGCCGAGGAACGCGGCGAGCGAGTGCGTCGCCGTATTGTGGTCCGTCGCGGCGAACAGTGGGTCGAGGTGGTTCATGCCCTCGTCGGACTCGTACACCGCGTAGGGGACGCGGGAGCCGGAGACGACCTTCCGCGCGGCGGTCACGATCGTGCCGTGGGCGTAGCTCGTCTCGAAGGCGTAGAGCGGTACGTCGAGGCCGGCGCCGTGCCACAGCCGGAGCCCGAGGGAGCGGGCGAGCTCGGTGTCGGCGTAGGCGTCGGTGACGTCCAGGTCCACCGACAGCCGGGCGGGCCAGTACCACTCCCAGACTGCGGGCACCGGGCCGCCCGCGTACGCCGTCGCGACACGGCCGATCGGGGTGATGCCGTCGTCGACCCAGCCGCGTACCTCGCCGCTGTCCGTGAGGTGTCCCGAGTGCACGCTGATGTCGTTGGGCCAGCCGAAGCCCGCGTCGACCAGGGTGCCCAGGAGGGCGGCGTTGGTGAGCGGGTACGGCGGCCGCAGGGCGTCGGGCAGGCGCGGCTGGAGCACCGAACGGCCCTCGGGGTCGGTGTGCGCGTACCAGCCGACGAGCTGGTACCAGATCTGTGTGCTCTCGGCGCGGCTGCCCAGACCCACACCGCTGAGGGTCATGTCGAAGACCGCTCCGCCGTCGATGGCCGCGAGCCGCTCCCGCACCTCCTCCGGTGAGTCCTGGACGGGCGCGCCCGTTCCCTCGAACGCCCCTAGGACGCCGCCGTCGAGCACGGCCAGGGCGGCGAGGTCCCGGTGTCCGGGGCGGCCGTCGAAGTCCCAGGCGGCGTACGCGAGTGCGGTGGTCGCGCCCCAGGAGTGCCCGCCGAGCGCCACGCGCCGCCGACCGCCCGCACCGGCGGCCCGGACGACCGTCCGCAGGTCCTCCAGGGTGAGCCGCAGCCCCCAGCCGGCGGCCCACCCGGAGGCGGCCGGGTCCAGGGAGCGGTAGTGGCCGTCGAGGTAGTACGCGGCCGGGTCGGCGGTGGCGAACCCGGTGCGGTCGGACAGGTTCTCCTCGCGCCGGTCGAACGCCCACACTTGCAGGCCGGGTACCGCCGCCACCAGGTCACGGGCCACCAGCCGGAAGTCGTTCGCGGCGCCGAACATCCCCGGCACCAGCACCAGGACGGTGCCCGCGTCGCGCGGCCCGACCTGGAGTACGTGGACGCGGTCGGACCCGGCGGGCCCGCCTCCGCTGCCCGTCGGTATGGGCACGTACGGCACGTACGGCTCGGCGGCGGTCCCGTTTCCGCTCGCGCTCCCGCTCCCGCTCCCGTACCCGTTCCCGCTTCCGTTCCCGCTCCCGTGCTCGGCGGCGCGGGCGTCCCCGGTCAGTGGTCCGGCGGTGCCGAGGCCGCCCAGTGCCAGGCCGCCGGCGATCCCGCCGAGCACCGTTCTGCGTGACAGAGGTTCTGTCATGTCGCTTCGCTCCCTTGCGAGTTGGAGAGATCTCGCCCCCCTGGGGCCCAAGCTTCCTCCGCCCGGTGCGGTGATCCTTCATCGGGGGGAGCCGATGCTCATCCGCGGGAAGGATGTAAGGCGCTTGATCGATCGACGACGATTACCCCTGGCATGTCCGCACCAGGGAAGGGACCCACCTTGCGCATCACCCGGCTCCGCGTCACCCGGATCGTCGGCACCGTCCTCGGCACCACGCTCCTGCTGAGCACCGCGTTACCGGCCGCGTCCGCCGGCACCCGCACCGCCTCGTCCACGGACCGGGCGCTGGACCGCGCCGCACTGCGCACCACGTTGAGCGCCGTCCACGACGCCGGTATGTACGGCACCTACTCGTCCGTCCGTGAGGGCTCCGAACGGTGGACCGGCGCCGCCGGGCTCGCCGACGTGGACACGGGGCGCCCGGTCACCCCCGGCATGCGGCACCGCGTGGGCAGCATCAGCAAGACCTTCACCGCCGTCGCCGTGCTCCAGCAGGTGGAACGCGGCAAGGTCAGGCTCGACGCGCCGATCGGGGACTACCTCCCGGACCTGGTCCCGGGGGAGCGGGGCGAGGAGATCACCGTCCGCATGCTCCTCAACCACACCAGCGGGATCGGCGACTACATCCTGGGCGCCTTCCCCTCCCTCGCCCAGGACTCCACCGCCAGCCTCGACGAGGAACGCTTCCGCTCCATCGCACCCGAGGAACTGGTGCGCCTCGGCCTGGCGGCGCCCGCCACGGGACGACCCGGCGAGCAGTGGTCGTACTCCAACACCAACTACGTGATCGCCGGCCTCCTCCTGGAGAAGGTCACCGGCAAGGACGCCGGGACGTACATCACCCGCAACGTCATCGACCGCGCCGGACTGCGCCACACCACGTACCCGCGCACCGCGTACATCAAGGGCCCGCACTCCAAGATGTACGAGTCGTTCTACGGCCTGATCGACCCGCCCCGCGACTACAGCGTCTACGACATGTCGTGGGCGAGCACGGCGGGCGCGATCGTCTCCACCACCGACGACCTGAACCGCTTCTACCGCACCCTGCTGCGCGGCGGGCTGATCGGCCGGGCGGCCCTCGCCGAGATGACGACCACGGTCCCCGCGGGCGGCTTCGACTACGGCCTGGGCATCTACGCCCTCGACGTGCCCGACTGCGGCCGTTTCTGGGGCCACGACGGCGCGGTCTTCGGCGCCGGCACGCTCGCGCTGTCCAGCCGGGACGGCAAGCGCCAACTCGCCCTGGGCTGGAACCTCATGAAGTACCAGCGCCTCAACGAGGACGGCACCGGGTGGGAGCCGAGCCCGATCGATGACGCCCTCGACGAGCACGTCATCCGTGCGCTCTGCCCGACCACGGAGTCCCCGTCGGAGTCGCCCTCGGCGTCCCCGTCGGCGTCCCCGTCGGAGTCCCGTCGGCTGGTCCAGGAGGGGCTGCCCGGCGTCGACCTCGCTCCCGGCACATGGACCACCCGCCGCTGACCCGACCGTCCACCCCGAGGGGAGCGGCGCGTCCGGGACCGCGTATAACCGCGCCATGCTCTATCACATAGTGCCGCTCGGCGACTGGAACGCAGACCCCGAGCGGCCGTACGCGCCCTCCTCCCTCACGGAGGAGGGCTTCGTCCACTGCTCCCCCGACGAGGCGACCACGCTGGCCGTCGTCAACGCCTTCTACCGGACCGCGCCGAGGCCGCTGCTGGCGCTGCTCCTCGACGAGGACCGGCTGGCCGCCGGGGTGGAGTGGGAGGAGCCGGTGCCCGCTCCGCCGCCCGGGGTCTCCGAGGACGTCCGGTTCCCCCATGTGTTCGGTCCGCTCAACCGTGACGCCGTCGTGCGGGTCCTGGAGGTCCGGTGGGACGAGGAGGGGCGGGCGACGGGGCTGAGAG
>NZ_VJZC01000823.1 GCF_009377185.1 Streptomyces spongiae | reverse complement strand
CCCCCACTCTCCCTGACCGCCCGCTCGCTTCTCACCCGTGTCGGAGCGCGGAGGCACGACACTGACCAGAAGCGGGTGGTCCCCAGGGTTCCTTTTCGGCCATCGTTCACCTCGCTTTCCCCCCTGTTCACCCCGACGTTCACCTCGCCGTCGGAGGGAAACTCCGCCGGTTCTGCCCAGAACGCCCGTCGAATGGCCGCCGGGCCCCCTGATTTTCAACAATTCCCTGGGGCATCATGTGTTCTGGGAAACCACGACGCCCTACATCCGCGTCACCCGTTGCGTGCGCAACCGCTGTCGTTGTGATCCGCCGGCACGGAAGATGGGGACCCTTGGAGCTGGAATACCGCTTGCTCGGCCCGGTCGAGGCGTGGTGGGACGGCATGCCCGTGCGCCTCGGCGGGCCCAAGCCGCGGGCGCTGCTGGCCGTGCTGCTGCTGCGTGCCGGGCAGGTCGTGCCCGCCGACACGCTGGTCGACGCCATCTGGGGCGAGGAGCCGCCGGACACGGCGCGGGCGCTGGTGCAGTCGTACGTCTCGGCTCTGCGGCGCGCCCTGCCCGAGGGGGCCGGGGAGGCTATCGAGACGCGGTCGCCGGGGTACGTGCTGGAGCCGGGGGCCGGCCGAGTCGATGTCGTACGGTTCGAGGCGCTGACCGGCGAGGGGCGAAGGGCCGCCGCCGACGGGGATCACCGTGCCGCCGCCCGCGCGCTGCGTGAGGCGCTGGCCCTGTGGCGTGGCCCGGCGCTCGGTGGGGTCGGGGGCGCGCTGCGGAGCGAGGCCGTACGGCTGGAGGAGGCCCGGCAGGCGGCGCTGGAGGAGCGGATCTCCGCCGAGCTGGAGATCGCGGGGCAGGAGGCGGACCTCGCGACGGAGCTCACCGCGCTGGTCTCGGCCCACCCCACGCGGGAGCGGCTGCGCGGCCAGCTCATGCTCGCGCTCTACCGGCTGGGCCGCCAGGCCGATGCCCTCGCGGTGTACGGCGAGGGGCGTGCCGTCCTCGCCGACGAGCTGGGAATCGACCCCGGGCCGGAGCTGAACCGGATGCACGAGGCGGTGCTGCGGGCCGATCCGGGGCTGTTGCCGGGGCGGCGGGCCGTCGCCTCCGCCTCGGCCGCTCGTACGGCGTCCGGGGCGCCTCGCCCGGTGTCGCTGCTGCCGCCCGCCCTCGGTGACTTCACGGGACGGGAGTCGGAGTCCGCGGAGGTGGCCGAGTGGCTGACCGGGCCGCGCGGGGCGACCCCCGTGGTCGTGGTGTCAGGGCCCGCGGGTGTCGGGAAGTCCGCCCTCGCCGTGCAGGCGGCGCACCAGGTGGCGGGGCGGTATCCCGACGGGCAGCTGTACGCCGAGCTGCACGGTTTCAGCGAGCCCGTGCCGCCCGGAGAGATCCTCGGACGGCTGCTGCGCGCCCTCGGCGCCGATCCGCCCGAGGACCCGGCCGAGCGCGGCGACCTCTTCCGCAGCCTCGTCGCGGGGCGCCGCATCCTGCTGGTCCTCGACGACGCGGGCAGCGAGTCACAGGTGCGCCCGCTGCTGCCGGGCAGCGCCACCTGCGGGGTGCTGGTGACCTCACGGACCCGGCTCGGCGGGCTCGTCGGCGCCCGCCGGACCGACCTCGACGTCCTGGACGACGTCGGCGGACTGGAACTGCTGGCCCGGGTCATCGGCACCAAGTGGGGCGACCCCCGGGAGGAGACCTCCGCGCGGCGGATCGTCGAGCTGTGCGGCGGACTGCCGCTGGCCCTGCGTATCGCCGGGGCGCGGCTGGCGACCCGCCGGCACTGGACGCCCAGCAAGCTCGCCGACCGTCTCGCGGACGAACACCGCCGGCTCGACGAGCTGTCGGTGGGCGATCTGGAGGTACGGGCGAGCCTCGGCCTCAGCTACCGGGCGCTGGACGAGAACGCCCGCCGGGTGCTGCGCCGACTCGCCACGCTGGGCTCCGCCGACGTCGCCGCCTGGACGGTGGCCGCGCTCGCGGACGTACCGGAGGACGAGGCGGAGGAGGTGCTGGAGCGGCTCGTGGACGCCCAGCTGCTGCACTGCCCGGGCACGGACCAGGTCGGCCAGCCGCGCTACCGCCTCCACGACCTGGTCCGCGTCTACGCCGCCGAACGCGCCGAGGCCGAGGACTCCGTCCCCGACCGCACGACCGCCGTGGGCCGCGCCCTGACCGCCGGCCTGTACCTGATGGACCGCGTCACGGAGGCGGCACCCCCGGGAGCGGTGATACTGCGCCAGAGCCGCACGGTCGGTGAGAGCCCGGGGGAGAACGTCTGTGGCACCGCCCGTGCCGACGGGGCCGCTACCACCGGACAGCTGCACGCCGCCGTCAGCACCAGGACCACCGAGCGGGCCCTCGCCGACCCCTTCACCTGGTTCGACGCCGAGGCCGGTGCGCTGACCACGGCCGTCGAACGGGCCGCCGCACTGGGCCTGCACACCCTGGCCTGCGAGGCCGCGGCGACGCTGTGCTCCTCGTCGTTCGCCATCAGCAACCGCTTCGACGCCTGGTGGCGCAGCCACGACGCCGCCCTCGCCGCCGCCCGGCGCGCCGAGGACCTCTCCGGCGAGGCCCTGCTGCTCATCGGCCTGGGACAGCTCCGCTACGAACAGGACCGCTGCGCCGAGGCGCTGGACTACTTCCGGCAGGCGGAGCGGCTCTGCGCGGACCTCGGCGACGTACGCGGCCGCTCCGCCGCCCTGACGGGGCTCGGCAGCGCCTGCCGCGAGCTGGGCGAACTGCGCGCCGCCGAACGGGCCCTCGCCGACGCGGCCGACGGCTTCCGGCGACTGGGCGACGACACCGGCGTAGGACTCGCCTGCCGGTACGCCGGTTCCGTACGGCTCGAACTCGGTGACCACGGCACGGCCCTCACGCTTCTCGACGAGTCGCTGGACGCGTACCGGCGCAAGGGCAGCCGCCGAGGCGAGGCCCTCGCGCTGCGCACGCTCAGCCTCGTCCACCGCTCCCTCGGCGCGTACGAGAGGGCGGCAGGGCTGGCCGGGCAGGCGCGGGAGATCCTGCTGGCCCTCGGGGACCCGCTGATGGCCGCGTACTGCGCGCGGGCGCGGGCCAAGGCGCGGCTGCGGCTGGGCCGTACCCGGGAGGCCGAGTCGGAGCTGCACACGGCGCTCGGTGTCTGCCGGGCCCACCAGGATCGTTTCGGCGAGGCGCTGACCCTGCGCACCCTCGGCGAGTGCGCGCTGGCCGACGGCCGCCCGGCCGACGCGGCACAGCTGCTGACCGCGTCGGTCGCCGGCTGGGACGTGCTGGACCTCCGCCTCCCGCGCGCCCGCGCCCTGCGGGACCTGTCCACGGCATACGAGGCGCTGGGCGACACGGCACGGGCGGCGGCCCTGCGCGCCGAGGCCACGGCCGTGTTCACCGCGTGCGAGGCCCGCGAACGCGACGAGCCCTGGCCCCGGCCGCCCCAGCAGCCGTAGACC
>NZ_VJZC01000822.1 GCF_009377185.1 Streptomyces spongiae | reverse complement strand
ACGAATCAAAACCCAGATCCCGGAACGACCGCGCATCATCGAGGCCGACCGGGCTCTCGTGACCCAGCACCAACGCCACCTGCACCCGCACCACATCCAGCAGCACCTCCCCCCGCTCCACCTCGTCGAGCGGCGCGAGCCGGCGGACCAGGTCGGACGCGCCGGTACCGCTGCTCGCCGTGCGGCGGCGAGGCCGTACGAGTCCGCGGAGGAGTACGGGGACCTCGGACCGTGACCGTGCCGCCCGCAGGTCCAGCGGGACGGGGAGCACCACGTCCGCACCGCATGCCAGGGCCGCGTCGAACAGGTTCAGGCCCTCTTCAGCGGACACCGGGTGGATGAGCTCGGACTCGTCGTGTGCTGTGGTGGGCCGTTCGGTCGCCATGCCCGCGCCGTCGAGCTGCCACGGCCCCCAGGCCAGGGAGACCGCGCGCAGTCCCTGGACCCGGCGGTGGGTGGCGAGCGCGTCGAGGTAGGCGTTGGCGGCGGCGTAGGCGGTCTGGCCTACAGGGCCAAAGGTGCCCGCCGCGGAGGAGACGAGGACGAACGTCTCGACGTCGGGGAGCAGTTCGTGCAGATGCCAGGCGGCGTCTGCCTTCGCTGCGAGTACGGCGTGCAGTCGCTCGGGGGTCAGGGTGTCGACGAGGCAGTCGTCCAGTACGCCCGCGGCATGGACCACGCCCCGGACCGACCGGCCCGCCAGCACACCCGCCAGCGCCCCACGGTCCGACACATCACACGCCACAACCTCGGCCTCGGCACCCAACTCACCCAGCTCGACGAGGAGTTCACCCACCCCCGGCGCGTCCGCTCCCCGCCGCGACAACAGCAGCAGCTCCCGCACCCCATGCACCCGCACCAGATGCCTGGCCACCACCGCACCCAGACCACCCGTACCACCGGTCACCACCACCGCACCCGGACCGGACCACTCCACCACGGCATCAACGGCGCCACCCGACTGAACGGCGCGCGCGAGACGGGGAACGGTCACGCGGCCGTCCGCGAGGGCGATCTCGCGTTCGCCGCATCCAAGGGCCCGGCGCAGCCGTGCCCCGTTCACGGGTTCGGTGCCGAGGACCAGCAGGCCGATGCTGCCGGGATGTTCGGACTCGGCGGCGCGCAGCAGGCCGCGGACCGCGGCGGTCGCGGGCCGGTCGTCGCTCAGGGTGACGACCAGGCGGGCGGCGCGGAGGCGCTCGTCGTGCCGCCAGCGCCGGACGACGTCGAGGACCCTGGTGGTGAGCGTGTGGAGTTCAGTGACAGGGTCCGTCTCGGCGGGGCCGGCCATGAGGGGGGCCAGGACGACGTCCGGCAGCGGTGCCGTGTCCGCGAGTTCGGTGAGGTCGGTGTAAAGCCGTACGGCCGCGCTGGTCGTGCCGCCGAGGGCGTCCTTGATCTCCTGGGCGGCCGGGGCGTCGTCGGGGCCGGCGAGCAGGGCGACCGGCCCCTCGTAAGGAGCTGTCTCGGGTGCCGGGATCCAGTCCACGCGGTACAACGTGCCGGCGGCCCCCGTGGGGCCGGGCCGGGAGGCGTCGAGGGGGCGGGTGGTGAGGGCCTCCACGGTCAGGACGGGGGCGCCCGTGGGGTCGGTGACGTCGATCGCGACGGTGTCCTCGCCCTGCGGGACGATGCGGGCGCGCACCTTGGTGGCTCCGGTGGCGTACAGGCCGACGCCTTCCCAGGCGAACGGCACGCTGAGGCGGCCGTCGCCTCCGTGGGCGACGGCGTGGAGCAGGGCGTCCAGCAGGACCGGGTGGAGGGCGAAACCCGCGGTGGAGTTCCCGGCGGGGAGTTCGGCCTCGGCGTAGAGTTCGCCGTCCCGGTGCCACAGGGAGCGCAGGCCGCGGAAGGCGGGTCCATAGGCGAGGCCGTGCTCGCCGAGGGTGTCGTAGCCGCCGTCGAGCGGGACTGGTTGGGCGCCGGCGGGAGGCCACTGCGTGGTGTCGAGGGCCGGGGGCGTCTCGGTTTGCGCGCTGGGGCTGATCCTGCCGGTGGCGTGCAGGGTCCAGGGGTGGTCGTCTTGGCCGTCGCGTCGGGCGTAGATGGTGACAGGGCGGTGGCCCGAGCTGTCGGGGCCGCCGACGAAGGTCTGGATCTGGACGGCGCTGTGCTCGGGCAGTTCGAGCGGAACCGGAAGGGCGAGTTCGGCCACGCGGTCGCAGCCGAACTCGTCGCCTGCGCGCAGGGCGAGTTCCACGAAGGCCGCACCGGGGAGGAGGACGCGGCCGTCGATGCGGTGGTCGGCCAGCCAGCGGTGGGTGGCGAGGGAGATGCGGCCGGAGAGCAGGGCGCCGTCGGAGTCGGCGAGGGACACGGCGGCCCCGAGCAGTCCGTGCTCGGCGGGAGCGAGACCGACGGCGCTCAGGTCTCCCGCGCCGCCGACGCCGGCGGCAGGCCAGTACCGACGGCGCTGGAAGGCGTAGGTGGGGAGCTCGAGCTGGTGGGCGGGGGTGCCGGCGAAGTAGCC
Organism: Streptomyces spongiae; assembly: GCF_009377185.1. Taxonomy (GTDB): domain Bacteria; phylum Actinomycetota; class Actinomycetes; order Streptomycetales; family Streptomycetaceae; genus Streptomyces; species Streptomyces spongiae. The sequence goes on along the minus strand of NZ_VJZC01000822.1, from coordinate 980 downwards.
CGACCAGTCGACCCGGGCGCCAGTGGTGTGCAGGGCGGCGAGAGCGGTGGTGAGGCCGGTGGTCTCGGGAGCGTCCTTGCGGAGGACGGCGAGGGCGACGCAGTCCTCGGGTGCCGACTCGGGGACCAGGCCGGTGAGGACACCGTCGGGTCCGAGTTCGAGGAAGGTGCGCACGCCCTGGTCGGCGAGGGTGCTTATGCCGTCGGCGAAGCGAACGGTCTCCCGGACGTGGCGGACCCAGTAGCCGGGGTCGCACAGGTCGTCGGGGGTGGCCAGGGCGCCGGTGAGGTTGGAGACGACCGGGATGCGCGGTGGGTGGAAGGTGATGCCGGTCAGGGCCTGTTCGAAGGCGGCCAGCATCGGGTCCATCAGCGGCGAGTGGAAGGCGTGCGATACCCGCAGGGCTGTGGTGCGGTGGCCGTCGGCGGCGAGTCGTGCGGCGGCCTCGGCCACGGCGTCGGCGGGGCCGGAGAGGACCACGGAGGCCGGACCGTTGACGGCGGCCACGGCGATGTCGGCGGTGAGGTAGGGGCGGACCCGTTCCTCGGAGGCGCGGACGGCCGTCATGGCCCCGCCCTCGGGGAGGTCCTCCATCAGCGAGGCGCGAGCGGTGACGAGGGCGCACGCGTCCGCGAGGGACAGGACACCGGCGACGTGGGCGGCGGCGACCTCACCGACGGAGTGCCCGGCCACGAAGTCGGGGCGCACGCCCCAGGATTCGAGGAGGCGGAAAAGCGCCACCTCCAGGGCGAACAGGGCGGGCTGGGCGGTACCGGTGTGGTGCAGGGCGGATTCCTCGGTGCCCCACATGGCGTCGCGCACGCCGGGCGGCAGCAAGGCGAGTACCTCGTCGAGGGCCGCCGCGAAGACGGGCTGGGTGCCGTACAGCTCGTGACCCATGCCGAGGCGTTGGGCGCCCTGTCCGGAGAAGAGGAAGGCGGTGGGTGTGTCGGTGGCGGTGTGCCTGAGCAGGCCGGGGG
>NZ_VJZC01000821.1 GCF_009377185.1 Streptomyces spongiae | reverse complement strand
CCCCGGCCCCCTCCTTTGCCGTTCGGTTCCGCGGTACTTTGCGCGGTACTCAGGCGGCGTTCGGCGACAGCCGCTCCGCCGCCGCCGCGACCCGCTCGTCCGTCGCCGTCAGTGCCACGCGGACGAAGCGGTCGCCCGCCGGACCGTAGAAGTCGCCGGGAGCGACCAGGATTCCCCGCTCCGCGAGGTGGGCCACCGTCTCCCAGCAGGACTCGTCACGGGTCGCCCACAGGTAGAGGCTGGCCTCGCTGTGCTCGATGCGGAAGCCGTGCCCCAGCAGGGCGTCGCGCAGGAGGGTGCGGCGGGCCGCGTACCGCTCCCGCTGCTCGCGGACGTGCTCGTCGTCGCCCAGGGCCGCGACCACGGCCGCCTGGGTCGGTGCGGCCGTCATCATGCCGCCGTGCTTGCGGATCTCCAGCAGCGGGGCGAGGACCGCCGGATCACCGGCCACGAAGGCCGCGCGGTAGCCCGCCAGGTTCGAGCGCTTGGAGAGGGAGTGGACCGAGACGATCCCGTCGTACGAGCCGCCGCAGACGTCCGGGTGCAGGACGGAGACGGGGTCGGCCTCCCAGCCCAGCTCCAGGTAGCACTCGTCGGAGAACACGAGGACGCCGTGCTCGCGGGCCCAGGCGACGATCCGCGTCAGCTCCTCCTTGCCGAGCACCCGGCCCGTCGGGTTCGACGGCGAGTTCAGCCACAGCAGCTTCAGACCGGCCGGGTCCAGCTCGGTCGGGTCGTCGTACACCTCGTACTCGGCGCGGGCGAGGCGGGCGCCGACCTCGTACGTCGGGTAGGCGAGGCGGGGGTACGCGACCCGGTCGCCGGGGCCGAGGCCCAGCTGCGTCGGCAGCCAGGCCACGAGCTCCTTGGAGCCGACGATCGGCAGGACGTGGCGGTGGGTGACCCCGCGGGCGCCGAGGCGGCGCTCCACCCAGCCCGTGATCGCGTTCCGCAGCTCGGGGGTGCCCCAGACCGTCGGGTAGCCAGGGGAGTCGGCCGCGGCGACCAGCGCCTTCTGGATCAGGTCGGGGACCGGGTCCACCGGGGTGCCGACGGACAGGTCGACGATGCCGCCCGGGTGGGCCCTGGCCGTCGCCTTGTACGGCTCCAGCTTGTCCCAGGGGAAGGTGGGGAGTCGTTCGGAGACTGCGGACACGGGATCTGGCTCACTTTCTCGTACGTACGCCTCGGTCCCGTACGGCGATCAGGGCGATCAGGCCGTACGGGACCGAGGTGGCGCGGGTGAGGACCGCTCAGTGCTCGTCCTGGTTCATCGGGGGCAGGCCCGCGATGAAGGGGTGGTCACGTTCGATCAGCCCCAGCTTGCTCGCGCCACCGGGCGAACCCAGCTCGTCGAAGAACTCGACGTTCGCCTTGTAGTAGTCCTTCCACTCCTCCGGGGTGTCATCCTCGTAGAAGATCGCCTCGACCGGGCAGACCGGTTCACAGGCACCACAGTCGACGCATTCGTCCGGGTGGATGTAGAGGGACCGCTGCCCCTCATAGATGCAGTCGACCGGGCACTCCTCGATGCACGCCTTGTCCTTGACGTCGACACAAGGCTCTGCGATGACGTAGGTCACGCTGTCGTTCCTCCTCGATAGGGCGCTGGCGGGCCTCCTCAGGCTCCGCCGCCTGGCGCGCGGGAGCGCGGCGTCGTCGATGCCCGCATCTAGTATCTCCGTTCTTGGGCATGATCCGAACAGGAGGGGTGGCCGGACCTGTGGAATTCTCTACCGGCGCACGGCTCGAAGTGCGTATCACCACCGCTGACGTGGGCAAACGCGTCTCGGTACGGCAGGTCGACGAAGACGCACCCAAGGGTGAGAAGTTCACCGACACGGTGGGCGTTCTCACATCATGGGACGACGGCGTGCTGGTGATCACACGGCGGACCGGTGAGCGGGTCCGGATCCCGGAGTCGTCGCTGGTGGCGGGCAAGATCGTTCCGGCGGCTCCGGCGCGCCGCCGGGGCCCCGCCGCCTCGTACGCGGAACTGGCCCGGGTGGCCGCGCGGGGCTGGCAGCCGGTGGAGCGGGAGTCGCTCGGCGAGTGGGAGCTGAGGGCCGCCCGCGGGTTCACGCGGCGCGCCAACTCGGTGCTGCCCGTGGGCGATCCCGGGCTGCCGCTGGACGAGGCGCTGGCGTACGTACGGTCCTGGTACGGGGCCCGGGAGCTCCCCGCGTACATGCAGCTCGCCACCGGCGCCGAGGGCACGCAGGAACTGCTGTGCGCCGAGCTGGAGCGGCGGGGCTGGACGCGGGAGGTGACGGCCGAGCTGTGGATCGGCTCGCTCGCGCCCGTCGCCGATCACGACCTGCCCGGCGGGGTCGTGCTGTCGCGGGTGGCCGACGAGGCATGGCTGAGCCGCTACCAGCGCAGAGGGCTGAGCGAGGTGGCGCTGACGGTGCTCGGGAGAGGCCCTTCGGTGTGGTTCGCGACGATACCGGGCCCGGCGCACGCCGCTCCGGCGGCCATCGGGCGGTGTGTGGTGGACGGCCGCTGGGCGGGCTTCGCGGCGGTGGAGGTCGATCCGTCCCACCGCCGTGAGGGCCTCGCCACCGCCGTCATGACCGCCCTCGCCCGCCAGGCCCTGGACGAGGGCGCCTCGGCGGGCTGGCTCCAGGTGGAGACGGACAACGTGGGGGCGCGGGCCCTGTACGCGTCGTTGGGCTTCGGGCCGCACCACTCGTACCACCACTACCGGGAACCCGAGGCGCCCGGCGCCGGTTCCCCCTCCGAGTCGTACCGATCATCGTGACCGGGCACGACGAGACCATGGGTGCTCCACGGCCTCCGAAGCCGGAGCGTGCCGCCGAGGTGCGGCGGCGGTTCGGGGAGGAGGCGCGGGCCGAGCGGCCGGATCTGGCGACGCTGTGCCTGCTGGTGGGGGCGGCCGGTGACGGGACGCTGGACGAGGCCGGGGAGGACGCGGCGCAGATCGAGCTCGACCGACTGGCGGGGCAGGTGCCGTTCCGCCCCGGCGGCCCCCGCTCCTGGGCGCTCGCGCTGGCCGAGCTGCTCGGCGGGACTTGCGGGTTCCGTGGCTCGCCCGGCGACTACCAGCGGCTGGAGTCCTCGTTCCTGCACGAGGTGCTGCAGCGGCGGCGCGGACTGCCCATCCTGTTGTCGGTGGTGTGGCTGGAGGTCGCGCGGCGGGCGGGGGCGCCTGTGTACGGGGTCGCCCTCCCTGGACACTTCGTGGTGGGCTTCGGGCCTCCCGAGGAACAGGTGCTCGCCGATCCGTTCGACGGTGGGCGGGTCCTGACCGGTGGGGACGCGGAGCTCCTGGTCGTGGGGGCCACGGGCGCGCGGCTCGATCCGTCGATGCTGGAGCCCGCCGACCCGCTCGACGTGGTGCTGCGGGTGCTCAACAACATCCGCGCCTGGGCCGCCGCGCGTCCCGAACGCTCGGACGTCTCACTGTGGGCCGTGGAGCTCTCCCTGCTCC
>NZ_VJZC01000082.1 GCF_009377185.1 Streptomyces spongiae | reverse complement strand
GCCCCGCCCACCCCGACCTGCTGACGGCCGCCCTCGCCGCCGTCCTGTTCCGCCACACCGCCCAGGACCGCGTCGCCGTCGACACCGCCGACGGCACGGCACGGTTCCGTGTCGCCGGCGCCTCCACCCTCGACGAGCTGGCACAGCAGGCCACCTCCGCCGCCGACCCCGCCCCCGTCGGCATCCGGTTCGGCGAGGCGATCGACACCGAGGGCACCGAAGGCACCGACGGCAGCTACGGCCCCGACGGCACCGAACTCCAACTCGTCGTCCGGGACGGCTCCCTCGAACTCCGCTACGACACCGCTCTCTTCGACGAGGCCACCGCCGAGCGTTTCCTCGCCCACTACCGCACCCTCACCGAGGACGCCGTACGCGACCCGTCCACACCCGTCTCCCATCTGCGCCTGCTCACCGACGCCGAGCTGCACCGCACCCTCGTCGAGTGGAACGCCACCGACACCGACCTGCCGCACGGCACCTGCCTGCACGAGGCGTTCGAGGCACGCGTCGCCAAGCAGCCGGACGCGGTCGCGGTCGTCCACCAGGGCGAGCGGCGCACCTTCGCCGAGGTCGACGCGGACGCCAACCGCCTCGCCCACAAGCTGCGTTCGCTGGGCGTCGGCCCGGACATCCGGGTCGGTCTGTGCCTGGACCGCTCGCCGGCGCTGCTGGTCGCGATCCTCGGCATCCTCAAGGCGGGCGGCGCGTACGTGCCGCTCGACCCGGAGTACCCGGCGCAGCGCATCGCCGCCATGGCCGAGGGCACCGCCTGCGCGGTGATGGTCAGCCGCGACGGTCTGACCGGGAACCTCCCCGAGGACGCCGGCCGGCAGCTGGTGCTGCTGGACCGGGACGGCGGCGGCCTCGCCGACCGGCCCGCCCACAACCCGGGCGTCACCGTCTCCCCGGAGAACCTCTGCTACGTCATCCACACCTCCGGCTCCACGGGCAAACCCAAGCCGATCGCGCTCCAGCACCGCGGCGTGATGAACAACCTCGCCGACCTCAACTCCCTCTTCGACGCGGGCCCCGGCGACAAGGTGCTGTCCCTGTCGTCGCCCAGCTTCGACATGTCGGTGTACGAGTACCTCGGCATCACCCTGGCCGGCGGCACCCTCGTCGTCCCGTCGCCGGAGCGCGCCAAGGACCCGGCGCACTGGCACGAGCTGCTGACCGCCGAGGACGTGACCGTCTGGAACACCGCCCCGGCCCTGCTGGAACTGCTCGTCGACCACCTGGAGCAGACCGGCGCCGAGCCGCTGCCGCACCTGCGCGCGGCGATGCTCGGCGGCGACTGGATCCCCGTACCGCTGCCCGACCGGGTCCGCGCCCTGGCCCCGAACCTGCGCCTGTTCACGCTGGGCGGGGTCACCGAGGCGTCCATCCACTCCACGGTCTACGAGGTCGGTGAGGTCGACCCGGAGTGGGCGAGCATCCCCTACGGCCGCCCCATGGCGAACCAGCACGTCTACGTCCTCGACGACCACCTTCAGCCGGTCCCGCCCGGCGTCGCCGGAGAGCTGTACGTCGGCGGCGTCGGGGTGGCCCGCGAGTACCTGGGCCAGCCCGAGAAGACCGCCGAGAGGTTCTTCGACTGGTCGCACGCCGGGGTCACCGACCGCGTCTACCGCACCGGCGACCTGGCCCGCTACGCCCCCGACGGGATGGTCGAGCTGCTCGGCCGCATCGACTTCCAGGTCAAGCTGAACGGCCTGCGCGTCGAACTCGGCGAGATCGAGGCCGTGCTGCGCTCCCACCCGGCCGTCCAGGCGAGCGCCGTGGTCGCGCACCGCAACCAGCTGGTGGCGTACGTGGTCGCCGAGAGCGGCGAGGACGGCGAGGACGGCGTGGACACCGCCGAGCTCGGCCGGCTCGCCGCCGCGAAGCTGCCCGCGTTCATGGTCCCGGCCGCGATCGTCCGGCTGGAGCGGCTGCCGCTCACCCCGAACGGCAAGGTCGATCGCAAGGCGCTGCCCGAGCCGGACCTCACCGGCGGCTCCTACCGGGCGCCGAGCGGTGAGCGCGAGGAGGTTCTGGCCGCCGTCTTCGCCGATGTCCTCGGCGTCGAACGGGTCGGCGTGGACGACGACTTCCTCGCCCTCGGCGGCGACAGCATCCGCGCCATCAAGGTCGTCACCCGGGCCCGCGCCCGGGGCGTCGAGGTCACCCCGAAGCAGGTCCTCCAGAGCCGTACGGTCGCCGTCCTGGCCGCGGAGGCCGGCACGGCCGGCGACTCCCGTGACGAGGGCGCGGCGGACAGCACCCCGCTGGTCGCCGTGGGCGTCGACGACCTCGACACCTGGCGGCGGCGCCACCCCGGCCTCGCCGACGTCTGGCCGCTCACCCCGATGCAGTCCGGCATGCTCTTCGAGTCGATGCTCAGCGACGGCGGCCACGACGCGTACCAGATGCAGACGCTGTTCACGCTGACCGGCGAGGTCGACGCCGACCGCCTGCGCGCCGCCGGGCAGGCCCTGCTCGACCGGTACGCCAACCTGCGCACCGCGTTCGTGCCCGACGCCTCCGGCACCCTCGTCCAGCTGGTCGTCGACGGTGTGACCCTGCCCTGGCGGGAGATCGACCTCAGCGACCTGCCGGACGCCGAACAGGACGAGGCCCTGCGGAAGTTCCTCGCCCAGGACCGCACCGCCCGCTTCGACCGGTCCGTACCGCCCCTGCTGCGCCTGACGCTGGTCCGGCTGAGCCCCGTCCACAGCGAACTGGTCCTCACCTCCCACCACGTCCTGCTCGACGGCTGGTCCGAGCAGGTCCTCGGCCAGGACCTGCTGCGCCTGTACGCGGCCGACGGCGACGCCGGACAGCTGCCCGCCGTGCGGAGCTTCCGGGACTTCCTGGCCTGGCTCTCCCGCCAGGACCAGCAGGAGAGCTCCCGCGCCTGGGCCGACGAACTGGCCGGCGTCGACGAGCCGACCACGCTGGTCCCGGCGACCGCGCCGCGCGCCGAGGCCGGGGAGGTCGCGGAGGTCGCCCTCCGGCTCACCCCGGAGGAGGGCCGCCGTCTCGCCGCCCGCGGCTCGCAGTTGGGTGTCACCTTCAACACGCTGGTGCAGGGCGCCTGGGCGGTCTTGCTCGGCGGGCTGACCGGGCGGGACGACGTGGTGTTCGGTGCCGCGGTCTCCGGGCGGCCCGCGGACCTGCCGGGTGTGGAGTCGATGGTCGGGCTGTTCATCAACACCGTTCCCGTACGGGCCCGGTGCGCGCCCGACAGCACCCTGGCCGAGCTGCTCACCGGACTGCAGGAGCGCCAGACGGCCCTCCTCGACCACCATCACCACGCGCTGACGGAGATCCACAAGGCGGCCGGTCTGGACGCCCTGTTCGACACGCTGGTGGCGTTCCAGTCGTACCCGGTGGACCGCGCGCCCGGCGGGGGACTGGAGATCACCGGAGTCCGCTCGGTGGGCGGCGCCAACTACCCGCTCGCCCTGATCGTCGAGTCCGACCCCGAGGTGAGGCTCACCCTCCAGTACCACCCGAGCCTCTTCGAGCGGGGCACGGCCGAGGACATCGCGGCCCGGCTGCGGTCCGTCCTGGGGCAGGTCGCGGCCGACCCCGACGAACTGATCGGCGGCGTGGACCTGTTGCTGCCGGACGAGGAGCAGAAGCTGGTCGGTCCCGCCCTGGACCTGCCGGCCCCGACCGTCACCGCGCTCTTCGACCAGCGGGTGGCGGACACCCCGGACGCGGTCGCGGTGACCTGCGGCGATACGTCCCTGACGTACGCGCGGCTCGACGAGCGGGCGAACCTGGTCGCCGCCACCCTGACCGGGCGCGGTGCCGTGCCCGAGACGGTCGTCGGGCTCCGGCTGCCGCCCTCCGTCGACCTCGCGGTTGCCCTGGTCGGCACCCTGCGGGCCGGCGCCGCGTACACGGTGCTCGCGCCCGGACAGCAGGGGCCCGAACTCACGCTCACGGCACTGGAGTACGCCGACGAGACCGTCACCGTCACCGACCCCGCCCGCGTCGGGCCGCAGCAACTGGCCTGTGTACGCCCCGGTGGTGTCGCGGTCGGGCACCGCGCGCTGGCGAACGGCCTCAGGAACTACGCCGACACCGCCCAACTCGCCCCCGGCACCCGGCTGCTCGCCGCCTCACCGGCCGGAGACCCGGTCGCCTTCGAGATCCTCGCCGGCCTGTGCGCCGGGGCGAGCGTCCGGATCGGCACCGACGACGGCTGGAGCGCCGAGGTGATCAGCACGGTCGCGCCGGTCCTGGCCGCGGCCCTCGACGGGAACCCGGAGATCGACGCCACCACCGTCGTCCTCACCGGAGACGTCCTGCTCGGCTCCCTCGTGCAGCGGGTCCGCGAGACTGTCCCCGGAGTGCGGATCGTCACCGCGTACGGCCCCACCGAGACCATCCGGGCCGCCGCGCTCACCGCCGCCGAGGGGTGGAACGGAGACGGCCCCGCCCCGCTGGGCTCCGTGCTCGGCAACATGCGGGCCTACGTGCTGGACCCGTTCCTGCGGCAGTCCCCGGCGGGCGTCACCGGCGAGCTGTACGTCGCCGGGGAGCTGGCCCGCGGCTACCAGGACCAGCCGGTTCTGACCGCCCAGCGGTTCGTGCCGGACCCGTACGGGCCGCCCGGCTCACGGATGTACCGCACGGGTGACCTGGTCCGCTGGGGCACCGGAGGCCGGCTGGAGTACGTCGGCAGGCTCGGCGCCTGGGCCAAGGTGCGCGGGCACGCCTTCCAGACCGGCGACATCGAGGCCGTGCTGGCCGCGCACCCGGCTGTGTCCCAGGCGGCGGTCACTGCGGACGGCGAGCAGATCGTCGCGTACGTGGTCGGTACCCAGGTGACCCAGGGGGCCCATGGGACCCACGAGGCCGACGTACTGCGGGAGTTCATCGCCCGCCGACTGCCCGACTACATGGTCCCCACGGCCTTCGTGCCGCTGACCGAACTGCCGCTCGCGGCGGACGGCACCGTCGACAGCGGGGCCCTCACCCCGCCGGAGCCCGACACGGCCGACGACGGGTACCGCCCCGGCCGTACACCTCAGGAAGAGGCGATGTGCGCCCTCTTCGCCGAGGTCCTCAAGGCCGACCGCGTCGGCATCGACGACAACTTCTTCGCCCTCGGCGGCAATTCGCTGACCGCCACCCGGCTGATCGGCCAGATGCGCAGGCGGCTCGGTATCGAGACGTCCATCCGCACGCTCTTCCAGTACCCGTCCATCGCGGAGCTCTCCGGCCGGGTCACCACGGCCAAGGCCGGCAGCACGAACCGCCCCCGCCTGCGCAAGATGACCAAGGAGCAGTCCCAGTGATCCCCCTGTCCTACGCACAGCGCCGGCTGTGGTTCCTCGACCGGTTCGAGGGCCCCTCCGCGACCTACAACGTCCCTCTCGCGTTGTGGCTGACGGGCGACCTGGACACGGACGCGCTCGCCGCGGCGGTCCAGGACGTGGTCGGCCGGCACGAGAGCCTGCGCACGATCCTCTTCGAGGAGGACGGCGTCCCCTACCAGCGGATCCTCGCCCCCGAACAGGCCCGCGTCGACGTCCCGGTCCACATCGTGGCCCCCGACGACGTACGGCACGCCGTCGACGAGGCCATCTCCTACGAGTTCGACCTGTACGCCGAGACCCCCGTCCGCGCCTGCCTCCTGCGGCACGCCCCCGACGAGCACGTCCTGGTGCTGCTGTTCCACCACATCGCCGCGGACGGCGAGTCCGGCGTCCCCCTGCTGCGCGACCTCCAGACCGCCTACACCGCCCGTCACGCCGGCCACGCCCCCGAGTTCGAGGAACTCCCCGTCCAGTACTCCGACTACGCGCTCTGGCAGCGCGAGATGCTCGGCGACGAGAACGACCCGGACAGCGTCCTGGCCGGGCAGCTCGCCTACTGGCGCGAGCAGCTGGACGGCCTGGAGCAGCCCCTGAACCTGCCGCTCGACCGCATCCGCCCGTCGGCCGCAAGCCACCACGGCGACCACGTGGACTTCCGCATCGCCCCCGAACTTCGGGCGCGGGTCGAGGAGTTGGCGGCCGAGCGCGGGCTGACCGTCTCGATGGTGCTCCAGTCGGTGCTCGCCGTGCTGCTGCACCACCTGGGCGCCGGCGACGACATCCCGATCGGCGCGCCCATCGCGGGCCGTGTCGACGAGGACCTCGCCGACCTGGTCGGCTTCTTCGTCAACACCTGGGTGCTGCGCGTCCAGCTGCCCGGCAACCCCACCTTCGAGGACCTCCTGGACCAGGTGCGGGACGGTGCGCTCGGCGCGTACGAGAACCAGGACGCGCCCTTCGAGATGCTCGTCGACCAGCTCAGCCCGGAGCGCTCCACCGCCTACAACCCGCTCTTCCAGGTGTTCTTCGCCTGGCAGAACCTCACCCGCGCCGACATCGACCTGCCGGGCCTCACCACCCGGCTGGACTTCGAGCAACTGGGCACCAAGACCGCCAAGTTCGACCTGGAGTTCAACGTCGCCCCGGACGAGCGGGACGGGGCGCGCGGCACCATCGAGTACGCCACCGACCTGTTCGACCGCGTGACCGTGCAGTCGATCGGCGACCGGTACGTCCGTGTGCTGGAGCAGCTCGTGGCCGACCCGGCGAAGCCGGTGGGCGCCCTGGACGTCCTGGCGCCGGCCGAGCGCGAGAGGCTCGCCGAACTCAACGCCACCGCCGCCGAGTTCCCCGAGGTCACCGTCCCGGCGCTGTTCGAGCAGCGGGCCGCCGAGACCCCGGACGCGGTCGCTGTGGTCTGCGAGGGCGACTCGGTGACGTACGGCGAACTCGACGCCCGCGCCAACCGCGTGGCGCACGAGCTGGTGGACAGGGGAGTGGACCCCGGGTCGGTGGTGGCGCTGTCGCTGCCGCGCTCCGTGGACCTCGTCGTCGGCATGCTGGCCGTGCTGAAGGCGGGCGGCGCGTATCTGCCGATCGACCCCAAGTACCCGAGCCACCGCCTGGAGTACATCCTCGGCGAGGCCCGGCCGCAGCTGGTCCTCACGGACGCGGACACGGTGTCCGTGCTCCCCCAGACGGACACGCCCCGCGTCTTCATCGACGACCTTCTGGCCGAGGGGCCGGACAGTGGCCTTCAAGTCGCCCTGGAACAGGACCACTTGGCGTACGTGATGTACACCTCGGGCTCCAGCGGCACCCCGAAGGGCGTGGCCGTCACCCACGGCAACGTGGTCAACGGCATCACGCACCTCGCCGAGCGGATCGCCGCCGGACCGGGCCGCACGGCTCTGGCCAGCACCTCCGTCAACTTCGACGTGTCGGTCTTCGAGATCTTCACCAACCTCTGCCACGGCGGCACCATCGAGATCGTCCCCGACGTGCTCGCGCTCAGTGAACGCGACGGCTGGGGCGGCCAGATCATCTCCACCGTCCCCTCGGCCTTCGGTGAACTCGTCGAGCAGATCGGCGACCGGATCAGCCCCGACACCCTCGTCTTCGCCGGCGAGGCGCTGCCCGCCGCACTCGTGCACAAGGTGCGGGCCGCCTTCCCGGGCGTGCGGGTCGTCAACGCCTACGGGCAGACCGAGTCCTTCTACGCCACCACCTTCACCGTCGGCGACGACTGGGACGGCACCGGCAACGTGCCCATCGGCACCCCGCTGGGCAACATGCGGGCGTACGTCCTCGGCCCCGGCCTCAAGCCCGTCGCCCCCGGAGTCGCCGGTGAGCTCTACATCGCCGGGAACGTGGCCCGCGGCTACCGCGGCCGCCCCGACCTCACCGCCGAGCGCTTCCTGCCCGACCTGTTCGGCGGGGTCCCCGGCGCCCGTATGTACCGCACGGGCGACCTGGCCCGCTGGAACAACCAGGGGCAGCTGGAGTACGTCGGCCGCGGTGACGCCCAGGTCAAGGTGCGCGGCTTCCGTATCGAGCCCGGCGAGGTCGAGGCCGCGCTGACGGCGCACCCCGGGGTGGCCCAGGCCGCGGTGGTGGCCCGTGACAGCCGGGGCGGCAAGCAGCTCGTCGGCTATGTCGTCCCCGCCTTCACCAGCGACAACGACAGCCACGACTTCCGCTCCGGCATCGAGGCCACCGACCTGCGGGCCTTCGTCTCGCAGCACCTGCCCGACTTCATGGTCCCCTCCGCGTTCGTGATCCTGGACCGGCTGCCGCTGATGCCCAACGGCAAGCTGGACCGCAAGGCGCTCCCGGAGCCCGAGTTCGCCGGCAGCGAGTACCGCGCCCCGAGCAGCTCCGAGGAGCGGGTCCTGGCCGCGGTGTACGCCGAGGTGCTGGGCCTGGACCGGGTGGGCGTCGACGACGACTTCTTCGCGGTCGGCGGCGACAGCATCCGCTCCATCCAGGTCGTCTCGCGGGCCCGCGCCCAAGGTGTGGAGGTCACCCCCCGGCAGATCTTCGAGCGGCGCACGGTCGCCGAGCTCGCCACGGTCGCCACCAGCGCCGGCACGGGCGTGGTACTGGAGGAGTACGAGGGCGGCGGCACCGGTCTGCTGCCCCTGCTGCCCATCACCGAGTACATGCTCGAACTGGGCGGCTCCCACCGCCGGTTCTCCATGTCGCTGCTCGCCGAACTGCCCGAGGGCATCGACGCCTTGGGCCTGGCCGCCACCCTGGACGCCGTCTTCGACCGGCACGACGTGCTGCGCTCACGGCTCGTGCCGGGTGAGGGCCTGTATGTGGAGCCGCAGGGGTCCGTCGACACATCCGCGCTCATCCGCCGGATCGCCTGTGACGGCGACTGGGAGAGCGACGCCTGGGAGCAGCTCGCCGAGGACGAGCTCGACGCGGCGGCGGGACGACTCGACCCGGCGGCCGGGGTCATGGCCCAGTTCGTGTGGTTCGACCCGGACCGCGGCCCCGGACGCCTGATCATCGCCCTGCACCACCAGGTCGTGGACGGCGTCTCCTGGCGCATCCTGCTGCCGGACCTCGCGGAGGCGTGGAAGGCGGTCAGGGAGAGCCGCACGCCCGACCTTCCGGCCGTCGGCACGTCCGTACGGCGCTGGACGCACGCCCTGATCGAGGAGGCGGGCAGTGAGTCCCGCACCGCCGAGATGGACCTGTGGCGCTCGGTCCTCGACGGCCCCGACCCGCTGCTGGGCTCCCGCGCCCTGGACCCGGCCGTCGACACCCGCACCGCCCTGGAGCACCTTCCGGTACGCCTCCCCGCGGACGTCACGGAGGCCCTGCTGACGACCGTTCCCGCCGCCTTTCACGGAGGGGTGAACGACGGTCTGCTGGCCGGCCTGGCCATCGCGGTCGCGCAGTGGCGCCGTACGCGAGGCGTGGAGGAACCCTCGACGCTCATCAAGCTGGAGGGCCACGGCCGCGAGCAGGACGTCGTCCCGGGCGCGGACCTGTCCCGTACCGTCGGCTGGTTCACCAGCCTGTTCCCCGTCCGCCTGGACACCGCCGGGTTCGACCTGGACGAGGCACTCGCAGGAGGCCCGGCGGCCGGAGCCGTCGTCAAGGCGGTCAAGGAGCAGCTGCTGGCCATCCCCGACAAGGGCCTCGGCTACGGGCTCCTGCGCTACCTGAACGGTGAGACCGCCGAGGAGCTGAAGCAGCACTCCACCGGCCAGATCGGCTTCAACTACCTGGGCCGGTTCTCCTCCGCCGACATGCCCGAGCACCTGCGCGGCCTCGGCTTCACCCAGCTCCGCGAGCTGGCGGCACCCCTGGACGCCGACATGCCGGCCATGTCCGTCCTGGAGCTCAACTCGGCCGTCATCGACACCGACGAGGGCGCCCAGCTCGACGGCGTGATCTCCTTCCCGCCCGGTGTGCTGGACCGCGCGGAGGTCCAGGAGCTGGCCGACCTGTGGTGCGCGGCACTCGGCGCGCTGGCCCGGCACGCGGGCCAGGAGGGCGCGGGCGGGCTCACCCCGTCCGACCTGCCGCTGGTCCAGGTGTCCCAGCGGGACATCGAGAACTGGGAGCACCGCCACCCGGGCCTCGTCGACGTATGGCCGCTGACCGCCCTGCAGTCCGGTCTGCTGTTCCACACGATGCTGGCCGACGCCACCTTCGACGCCTACCAGATGCAGCTCGCCTTCCGCGTGGAGGGCCGCGTGGACCCGGCACGCATGCGGGCCGCCGGCCAGGCCGTACTCGACCGGTACGCCAACCTGCGCACCGCCTTCGTCACCGACTCCGAGGGCACCCAGGTGCAGCTCGTGATCGACGGGGTCGAGGTGCCGTGGCGGGAGATCGACCTCAGGGACCTGGACGAGTCCGCGCGGCAGGAGGCGTACGGGGAGTTCCTCGCCGACGACCACGGCACGCACTTCGACCCGCTGGTGCCGCCCATGCTGCGGCTCACCCTGGTCCGTATGACCGAGGACCACTGCGAACTGGTCCTCACCGCCAACCACGTCCTCTTCGACGGCTGGTCCTTCCCGGTCCTGATGCAGGACCTGCTGCGCCTGTACGGCTCGAACGGCGACACCTCCGTGCTGCCGCGCGTGCGCGGGTTCAAGGACTTCCTGGTCTGGCTGTCCCGCCAGGACCACGCCGAGACGGCCCGCGTGTGGGCCGAGGAACTGGCCGGCGTGGACGAGCCGACGCTGCTGCTGCCCGGGGCCCGCGCCGAGAAGGAGAGCACCGGAATCGGCGGCGTCCAGGTGCCGCTGCCGCTCGACGACGTCCGCGCCCTCAACCGGCGCGCCTCCGAACTCGGGGTCACCGTCAACACCCTCGTCCAGGGCACCTGGGCGCTGCTGCTCGGCCAGCTCACCGGCCGGCAGGACGTCGTGTTCGGCGCCACCGTCTCGGGGCGCCCGCCGCAGGTGAACGGCGTCGACTCGATCCTCGGCATGTTCATCAACACCCTGCCCGTACGCGTCGAGTACGGCCCCGCCGACACCCTGACCGACGTCCTGACCCGGCTCCAGCACCGCCAGGCCGGCCTGCTGGAGCACCACCACCACGGGCTCAGCGACATCCAGCGGACCACCGGGCTGAAGAAGCTGTTCGACACCCTGGTCGTCTTCGAGTCGTACCCCGTGGACCGTGACGGCCTGACCGACGCCAACACGGCCGCCGGGATCGCCTTCACCGGCATCCGCCCCAACACGGGCACCCACTACCCGCTGACCGTGATGGCGGACGCCGACCCCCACCTCAGGCTCACCCTCAACTACCAGGAGGGCGTGCTCGATCCCGAGGCCGTCGAGGCGATCGCGGCCCGCTTCGGACGCGTGCTGAAGCAGCTCGCCGAGGACCCGGAGATCCCGGTCGGCCGCATCAACCTGCTGGAGCCCGCCGAGCGCGACCGGCTGCTCGCGCTGAACGACACGGCCGCCGAGACCCCGGACGTGACGGTCACCGAGCTGTTCGAGCTCCAGACGACGGCCACACCCGACGAGGTCGCCGTCGTCTTCGAGGGCGAGTCGGTGACGTACGCCGAACTGAACGCCCGCGCCAACCGCCTGGCCCGCGACCTGACCGCGCTCGGCGTCGGCGGGGAGTCCCTGGTCGCGGTGTCCCTGCCGCGCTCGGTGGAGCTGGTGGTCGGTCTGCTGGCGGTGCTGAAGGCGGGCGGCGCGTATCTGCCGGTCGACCCCAAGTACCCGAGCCACCGCCTGGAGGCGATTCTCCAGGAGGCCGCTCCGCGCCTGGTCCTCACCGACACCGCCACGGCCGGCGTGCTGCCGCCCACCGAGGCACCCGTCTTCCACCTCGGCGATCTGACCGAGGGCGACGGCTCCAACCTCGAACTGCCCCGCAGCGCCCAGCAGTTGGCGTACGTCATGTACACCTCGGGCTCCACGGGCAAGCCCAAGGGCGTGTCCATCACGCACCACAACCTGGTCAACGGCGTGCTGCGGCTCGCCCCGACCGTGGGCATGGGCCCGGGCAAGCGGCTGCTGGCCGGCACCTCGATCAACTTCGACGTCTCCGCGTTCGAACTGTTCACCACCCTCACCAGCGGCGGCACCGTCGAGATCGTCCGTGACGTGCTGGTGCTGGGGGAGCGGGCCGAGGGCTGGCGCGGCAGCGTCATCTCCACCGTGCCGTCCGCGTTCGCCGAACTCGTCGACCAGATCGCCGACAAGACGCAGGTGGACACCGTCGTCTTCGCCGGTGAGGCCCTGCCCGCGTCGCTCGTCGAGAAGGTCCACGAGGCATTCCCGGGTGTCAGGGTCGTCAACGCGTACGGGCAGAGCGAGTCCTTCTACGCCACCGCCTTCACCGTCTCCGGTGACGGTGAAGGCGAGGACGAGTGGATCGGCAGCGCCCCCATCGGCTCCCCGCTGGGCAACATGCGGGCGTACGTCCTCAGTCCCGGTCTCACCCCGGTGCCGCCGGGCGCGGTCGGCGAGTTGTACGTCGCCGGCAACGTCGGCCGCGGCTACCACGGCCGCCCCGACCTGACGGCCGAGCGCTTCGTCGCCGACCCCTACGGTCCGCCCGGCTCGCGCATGTACCGCACCGGTGACCTGGCCCGCTGGAACGAGAACGGCCGCCTGGAGTACGCCGGTCGCGGTGACTCCCAGGTCAAGGTGCGCGGCTTCCGTATCGAGCCCGGCGAGGTCGAGGCGGCGCTGACGGCCCACCCCGAGGTGGACCAGGCCGTCGTGATCGCCCGCCCGGGACCGGGCAACGGCAAGCAACTGGTCGCCTACGCGGTCGGCGAGGTGGACGCGGACGAGCTGCGCAGGTTCGTCTCCGAGCGGCTGCCCGAGTTCATGGTCCCGTCCGCGTTCGTCACCCTGGACCGGCTGCCGCTGATGCCCAACGGCAAGCTCGACCGGGCCGCCCTGCCCGAGCCCGAGGTCACCGGCACCGCCTACCGGGCGCCGCGCACCACGGCCGAGGAGGGCCTGGCGGAGCTGTTCGCCGAGGTGCTGGGCGTGCCGCGGGTCGGCATCGACGACAACTTCTTCGCCCTGGGCGGCCATTCACTGCTCGCCACCCGTCTGACCAGCCGTATCCGCACCGTCCTGGACGCGGAGATCCCGATCCGGGTCGTCTTCGGCTCGCCGACGGTCGCGGACCTGAGCGCCCATCTGACCGGCGACCTCAAGGTGCGCCCGCCGCTGCGCCGGCTCACCGAGCGCCCGGAGCGGATGCCGCTGTCGTTCGCCCAGCGCCGGCTGTGGTTCATCGACAAGTTCGAGGGCCCCTCGGCGACGTACAACATCCCGATGGCGCTGCGGCTGACCGGGGCGCTGGACGCGGAGGCGCTCGTCGCGGCCATCCAGGACGTGATCGACCGCCACGAGAGCCTGCGGACCGTCTACCGCGAGGACGAGGAGGGCGTCGCGTACCAGCTGGTGCTGCCGGTCGAGGAAGCCCGACTGGTCGTCCCGGTCGTCGAGTTGTCACCCGAGGGCCCCGAGAACTCCGAGGCCATCGAGGCCGCCGTCGCCGACGCCGGTGGGTACACCTTCGACCTGGCCGCCGAGATCCCCGTGCAGGCCCGCATCCTGCGCGTCGGCCCCGAGGACCACGTCCTCACCCTGGTCATCCACCACATCGCGGGCGACGGCGAGTCCATGGCCCCGCTGATCCAGGGCATCTCGCAGGCGTACGCCGCCCGGAAGGAGGGCCACGCCCCCGAGTGGGCCGAACTGCCCGTCCAGTACGCCGACTACGCCCTGTGGCAGCGCGACCTGCTCGGCGACGCCGACGACCCCGACAGTGTGCTCTCCGCCCAGTCCGAGTACTGGCACGAGACCCTCCAGGGCGCCCCGCAGCCGCTGCACCTGCCCACCGACCGGCCCCGGCCGCCGCGCGCCAGCTACCGCGGCGACATGCTGGAGTTCGCCATCGAGCCCGAACTCCTGCTCGCCGTCGAGCGGTTGGCGCAGGAGCGGGACGTCACCGTGTCGATGGTCATGCAGTCCGTGTTCGCGGTGCTGCTGCGCCAGCTCGGCGCCGGCGACGACATCCCGATCGGCTCCCCGATCGCCGGCCGCACCGACGACGCCCTCGCCGACCTGATCGGCTTCTTCGTCAACACCTGGGTGCTGCGCGCCGAGATGTCCGCCCACCTCAGCTTCGACCAACTGGTCGAGCAGGTGCGGGAGAAGGCGCTGTCCGCGTACGGCAACCAGGACGTGCCCTTCGAGCGCTTGGTCGAGCTCCTCAACCCGGACCGCTCGACCGCCTACCACCCCCTGTTCCAGGTGATGTTCGCCTGGCAGAACTTCACCCAGGCCGACTTCGACCTGCCGGGCCTCAGCGTCGGTATCGAGCCGATCGCCACCGGCACCGCCAAGTTCGACCTGTTCCTCAACCTGACGGAGGTCACCGACAGCGATGGACGAGAGGTCCAGGGCCTGCTGGAGTACGCCACCGACCTGTTCGACCGCGAGACGGCCGAGACGATCGCGGCCCGGTTCGTGCGGGTGCTGCGTCAGGTGGTGGCCGAGCCCGGGCGCCCGATCGGAGCGGTCGACGTCCTGGACGCGGCCGAGCGCGTGCAGGTGCTGTACGGCTTCAACGACACGGAGGTACCGACACCGCGGCTGACGCTGCCGGAGCTGTTCGGGCAACAGGTCGCCGCGACCCCCGACGCGGTCGCCGTGGTCTTCGAGGACGAGTCGGTGACGTACGCCGAACTCGACGCCCGCGCAGGCCGGTTGGCCCGCGAACTGGCCGGCCGGGGAGTGGGACCGGAGTCGGTGGTGGCGCTGTCGCTGCCGCGGTCCGTCGAGCTGGTGGTGGGCCTGCTGGCCGTGCTGAAGGCGGGCGGCGCCTATCTGCCGATCGACCCGAAGTACCCGAGCCACCGCCTGGCGCACATCCTCACCGAGGCGCGCCCGCAGCTGGTGCTGACCGACTCGGAGACGGTGTCGGTGCTGCCGGAGAACGACATTCCGGCGCTCTTCGTGGACGAGCTGGAGGTCAACGAGGGTCCGGCGGACGACCTCCAAGTCCCCCTGCACCCGGGCAACTTGGCGTACGTCATGTACACCTCGGGCTCCACGGGCACCCCCAAGGGCGTCTCGCTCACGCACCACAGCGTCGTCAACGGCGTACTCCGCCTGGTGAACCGCCTCGGCATGGAGCCCGGCTCGCGGACCCTCGCGAGCACGTCCATCAACTTCGACGTGTCGGTGTTCGAGCTGTTCACCACGCTGAGCAGCGGCGGCAGCGTCGAGATCGTGCGGGACGTGCTGACCCTCGGCGAGCGCGGCGGCTGGGACGGCACCATGATCAGCACGGTCCCGTCCGCCTTCGCCGAGTTGCTCGACCAGCTCGCCGACCGCATCGACGTCGACACGGTCGTCTTCGCCGGCGAGGCGCTCCCCGCCACCCTCGTGCAGCGGATGCGCGAGGCGATCCCCGGCGTCCGAGTCATCAACGCCTACGGGCAGACCGAGTCGTTCTACGCCACGACCTTCGAGGCGTCCGAGACCGATGAAGGCACGGGCAGCGCACCCATCGGCTCCCCGCTCGGCAACATGCGGACCTACGTGCTGGACGCCTACCTGCGTCCCGTCCCGGTCGGTGTCACCGGCGAGCTGTACGTCGCCGGTGACGTGGCCCGCGGCTACCTGGGCCGCCCCGACCTCACGGCTGAACGATTCGTCGCCGACCCGTACGGCCCGCCCGGCTCCCGTATGTACCGCACGGGCGACCTGGCCCGCTGGAACCGCCATGGCGCCCTGGAGTACGCGGGCCGAGGCGACGCGCAGGTCAAGGTGCGCGGCTTCCGTATCGAGCCCGGCGAGGTCGAGGCCGCGCTGGTCGCCCACCCCGAGGTCGCGCAGGCGGCGGTCGTGGTGCGCGAGACACGCGGCGGGGCCAAGCAACTCGTCGGGTACGTCGTGCCGGTGGGCGCGGGCGGCGACGGCGAGGGCGTGTCGGGGCTCGGCGACATCGACGTCGACCTCACCGCCGGGCTCACCTCGCGCGACCTGCGGACCTTCATGACGAGCCGGCTGCCGGAGTTCATGGTCCCGACCGCGTTCGTGATCCTGGACCGGCTGCCGCTCACCCCGAACGGCAAGCTCGACCGCAAGGCGCTGCCCGAGCCGGAGTTCACCGGCGAGACCTACCGCGCCCCGCGCACCCCCGAGGAGCAGGTCCTGGCCGCCGTGTACGCGGACGTCCTCGGCCTGGACCGGGTCGGCATCGACGACGACTTCTTCGCGGTCGGCGGCGACAGCATCCGCTCCATCCAGGTCGTCTCGCGGGCCCGCGCCCAGGGCGTGGAGGTCAGCCCGAGGCAGATCTTCGAGCAGCGGACCGTCGCCGAGCTGGCGACCGTCGCCACCAGCGTCGGCACGGGCGTCGTCCTGGAGGAGTTCGAGGGCGGAGGCACCGGTGTGCTGCCGCACCTGCCGATCACCGAGTACATGCTCGAACTCGGCGGCGGCTACGACCGGTTCTCCATGTCGATCGCGCTGGAACTCCCGGCCGGCATCGACGCGGACGGCCTCGCCGCCACCCTGAACGCGGTCTTCGACACCCACGACATCCTGCGCTCACGGCTTGTCCCCGAGGAGGGCATGCACGTCGGGCCCGCGGGCTCCGTCGACGCGGCCGGCCTCGTGCACCGCATCCCGTGCGACGGGACGTGGGACGAGGCGTGGCAGAGGCTCGCCAAGGACGAACTGAACGCCGCGACGGGCCGACTGGACCCGGCGGCCGGGGTCATGGCCCAGTTCGTGTGGTTCGACGCGGACGAGGGCCCGGGACGCCTGATCATCGCCCTGCACCACCTGGTCGTGGACGGAGTCTCCTGGCGCATCCTCGTCCCGGACCTCGCGGAGGCGTGGAAGGCCGTACGGGAGGGCCGTACGCCCGATCTTCCGGCCGTCGGCACATCCGTACGGCGCTGGACGCACGCCCTGATCGAGGAGGCGGGCAGCGAGTCCCGCACCGCCGAGATGGAGTTGTGGCGCTCGGTCCTCGACGGCCCCGACCCGCTGCTGGGCTCCCGCGCCCTGGACCCGGCCGTCGACACCCGCTCCACCCTCGACCAGTTGCAGATGCGGCTGCCGGTGGACGTCACCGAGGCGCTGGTCACCAAGGTCCCGGCGGCCTTCCACGGCGGAGTCAACGACGGTCTGCTGGCCGCGCTCGCCATCGCCGTCGCCAAGTGGCGTCGTACACGCGGCGTGGAGGAGCCGTCGACACTCATCAAGCTGGAGGGTCACGGCCGCGAGCAGGACGTCATCCCGGGCGCGGACCTGTCGCGCACGATGGGCTGGTTCACCAGCATGTTCCCGGTCCGCCTGGACACCGCCGGGTTCGACGTCGAGGACGCCTTCCAGGGCGGCCCGGCGGCCGGCGGGATCATCAAGGCGGTCAAGGAGCAGCTGCTGGCCATCCCCGACAAGGGGCTCGGCTTCGGACTCCTGCGGTACCTGAACGGTGAGACCGCCGAGGAGCTGAAGCAGCACTCCACCGGCCAGATCGGCTTCAACTACCTGGGCCGCTTCTCCTCCGCCGACATGCCCGAGAGCCTGCGCGGCCTCGGCTGGACCCAGCTGACCGACGCGGACGACCTGGACGCGGACCTCGACGCCGACATGCCCGCCATGTCCACCGTCGAGATCAACTCGGCGGTCATCGACACCGACCTGGGCGCCCAGCTCGAAGCGGTCGTCGGCTTCCCGGCCGGCGTGCTGGAGCGCGGGGACGCGCAGGAACTGATCGACCTGTGGGCCGACGCCCTGGCGGCCGTCGCCCGCCACGCGAGCCAGGAGGGCGCGGGCGGTCTCACCCCGTCCGACCTGCCCCTGGTCGAGGTGGGCCAGGACGAGATCGAGGACTGGGAGCAGAGGTACCCGGGGCTCGCGGACGTCTGGCCGCTCACCCCGCTCCAGTCCGGGCTGCTGTTCCACACGCTCGTCAACGACGAGGCGATCGACGCGTATCAGATGCAGATCGCCTTCCACGTCTCCGGGCGTGTGGACCCCGTACGGATGCGGGCAGCCGGACAGGCCATGCTCGACCGGTACGCCAACCTGCGCACCGCGTTCGTCACCGACGCCCAGGGCCGTCAGGTCCAGCTCGTCCTCGACGACGTCGAGATCCCCTGGCAGGAACTCGACCTGCGCGAACTGCCCCAGGCCGAGCGGGAGGAGGCGTTCGAGCGGTTCCTCGCCGAGGACCACACCGTCCACTTCGACCCGGTCGTCGCCCCGCTGCTGCGGCTCGCCCTGGTGCGCATGACCGACGACCGCTCCGAACTCGTCCTCACCGCCCACCACGTCCTCTTCGACGGCTGGTCGTTCCCGCTGCTGATGCAGGACCTGCTGCGGCTGTACGGCACGGCGGGCGACCTGACGGCGCTGCCGAGGATCCGCGGCTACCGCGACTTCATGGTCTGGCTCTCAAAGCGCGACCAGGACGAGACGGCACGGGCCTGGGCCGACGAACTCGCCGGAGTGGAGGAGCCCACGCTGCTCGCCCCCTCCGCGGAGGACGCCTCCGACGACCACGAGGACCAGGGCGTCGGCCAGGTGGACATCCAGCTCCCCCTGGAGGAGGCCCGCGGCCTCAACCGGCGCGCCTCCGAACTCGGCGTCACCGTCAACACCCTCGTCCAGGGCGCCTGGGCGCTGCTGCTCGGCGAACTCACCGGACGGCAGGACGTGGTGTTCGGCGCGACGGTCTCCGGCCGGCCGCCGGAGCTCCAGGGCGTCGACTCGATCGTCGGCCTGTTCATCAACACGCTGCCGGTGCGCGTCGAGTACGGCCCCGGCGACACCCTCGCCGACGTGCTCACCGGACTCCAGCGCCGCCAGGCCGCCCTGCTCGACCACCACTACTACGGGCTGACCGAGATCCAGCAGGGCGCCGGACTGAAGAAGCTGTTCGACACCCTGGTCGTCTTCGAGTCGTTCCCCGTGGACAAGGAGGGCCTGAGCGACGCCAACACCGCCTCCGGGATCGCCTTCACCGGCATCCGGCCCTTCTCGGGCACCCACTACCCGCTGACCCTGATGGCGGCGGCCGACCCGCACCTGATGCTCACCCTCCAGTTCAAGGAGGGCGCCTTCGACCGGGCCACGGTCGAGGAGTTCGCGGCCCGGCTGGTGCGCATCCTGCGCCAGCTGGTGGCCGACCCCGGCACGAAGGTCGCCGCGGTCGACACCCTGGAGCCGGCCGAACGCGACCGCCTGCTGGTCGAGTTCAACAACACGGCCGCCGAGACCCCCGACCTGACCATCACCGAGCTCTTCGAGTTCCAGGTGGAGCAGACCCCGGACGAGGTCGCGGTGATCGCCGAGGACCGGCAGCTGACGTACCGCGAGGTCAACGCGCGGGCGAACCGGCTGGCCCGGGCACTCACCGGCCACGGCGTCGGCCGCGAGTCGGTCGTCGCGGTGTCCCTGCCGCGCTCCGCCGACCTGGTGGTGGGCCTGCTGGCGGTGCTGAAGGCGGGCGGCGCCTATCTGCCGATCGACCCGAAGTACCCGAGCCACCGCCTGGCGGCCATCCTCGACGAGGCCCGACCGCAGCTGGTGCTCACCGACTCGGACACGGTCTCCGTACTGCCCGGGACCGAGGCGCCCGCGCTCTTCGTGGACGGACTCGACCTCGGCACGGGCGACGAGGGCAACCTCCAACAACCGCTCCACACCGACCAGTTGGCGTACGTGATGTACACCTCCGGTTCCACGGGCAAGCCCAAGGGCGTCGCCATCACCCACAGCAACGTCGTCAACGGCGTGCTGCGGCTGGCCTCGCGGATCGGGATGGAGAAGGGGCGGCGGCTGCTCGCCGGCACCTCGATCAACTTCGACGTCTCCGCCTTCGAGATCTTCACGACCCTCACCACCGGCGGCAGCGTCGAGGTCGTCCGGGACGTCCTGGTCCTCGGCGAGCGGGAGAGCTGGCACGGCAATGTCATCAGCACCGTGCCCTCCGCGTTCGCCGAACTCGTCGACACCATCGCCGACAGGACGAGCGTCGACACCCTCGTCTTCGCCGGCGAGGCCCTGCCCGCCTCCCTGGTGGACAAGGCACGCGAGGCATTCCCGGGCGTACGGATCGTCAACGCCTACGGGCAGAGCGAGTCCTTCTACGCCACCACCTTCTCCGTCCCCCAGGGCGGCGAGTGGAGCGGCAGCGCGCCCATCGGCGAACCCCTGGAGAACATGCGGGCGTACGTCCTCGGGCCGGGGCTGAGGCCCGTACCCCAAGGCGTGACAGGGGAGTTGTACGTCGCCGGCAACGTGGGCCGCGGCTACCACGGCCGCCCCGCCCTCACCGCGGAACGCTTCGTCACCGACCCCTTCGGGCCACCCGGCTCCCGTATGTACCGCACCGGCGACCTGGCCCGCTGGAACGCCGACGGGAAACTGGAGTACGGGGGCCGCGGCGACGCCCAGGTCAAGGTGCGCGGCTTCCGCGTCGAACCCGGGGAGGTCGAGGCCGCGCTCACGGCCCATCCGGGGGTGGCCCAGGCGGCCGTGGTGTCCCGCGACAACCGCCTGGTGGCGTACGTCGTGCCCGTGGAAGCCCGCGACGACCTCGACGGCCTCGACGCCTTCGACACGGGTGAACTGCACCGGTTCGTCTCCGAGAAGCTGCCCGACTTCATGGTCCCGGCCGCCTTCGTCCCCCTGGACAGGCTGCCGCTCGCACCCAACGGCAAGCTCGACCGGCGTGCCCTGCCCGAACCGGACTTCGTCACGGACGGCACGTACCGGGCGCCGAGCACGCCCCGCGAGGAACAGCTGGCGGCCGTCTTCGCCGACGTCCTCGGCCTCGAACGGGTCGGCGTCGACGACGACTTCTTCGCGCTCGGCGGGCATTCCCTGCTGGCCACCCGGCTCGGCAGCAGAATTCGTGCGCAACTGGGTGTCGCACTGCCCATGCGTGCCGTGTTCCAGTCGCCGACCGTCGCCGAACTGGCGGCGTACATGGATTCCGATTCCGCGTCCCGCGAGAACGCCGATCCGTTCGCCCGGCTGCTGCCCATTCAGACGCGCGGTGACGGGGAACCGCTGTGGTGGGTCCACCTCGCCGGCGGTCTGGCCTGGCCGTATCTCAACTTCACGGCACACCTGCGTGAGGACCGTCCGTCGTACGGAATTCAGGCGCGCGGATTCAATGGAGAGAATCTCGAAAATTCCATTGAATCCATGGTGACGGAATACCTCGACCAGGTATTCTCAATTCAGAGCGAAGGTCCTTTCCACCTCGTCGGCTGGTCCTTCGGTGGAGTCGTCGCCCACGCGATGGCCGCCGAACTGCAGCGCCGGGGCCACGAAGTGGCTCTGCTGGCCCTGCTGGACGCGGCCCCCAGCGGACACTTCGCGGACGACCCGGACCTCGAACTCGCCCAGGTCCGCGCCCTCCTCAAGGACCACGTCGGCGATCTGGCCGGCCGGGACGAGGAGCGGCTCCTGGAGATCTCCTCGGACTTCGTCGTCAACAACGTCGAGATCCTCAAGAAGTTCCAGCCGCCGGTGTTCGACGGCGACGCCCTCTTCTTCAACGCGACGCTCAACCCCGAAGCCCCGTACATGGACCAGTGGGCCCCGCACATCCGCGGCGAGCTGCACGTCCAGGACGTACCGAGCACGCACCACGAGATCTGCCGGCCCGAGTTCGCGGCCGACATCGCGGCAGCCATCGACAGCGCACTCGACCGCACGCCCGACCGCACGCTCGACCAGAAGTGAGGATGTGCATCCACCATGTTCGTCCCGGCCCCCTACCGAACACCCGCCACGTCATGGATGGTGGACATCCTGCGCGGCAACCCGCTGGCGCTGATGACGTCCAACGGCCCCGCGACCGCGGGCCCCTGGGCAACGCACCTGCCGGTCATCCAGGACCCCACGATGACGGAGGACTGGTCCGAGGACCTCTCCGGCGCGAAGCTCCTCGGCCACATGAACCGGGCCAACCCGCACTGGAAGGACCTGGGGGACGGCGCCGTGGTCCTGCTGACCTTCACCGGACCCCACGGCTATGTCTCCCCGACGGTCTACGAGAAGACGCCCGCGGCACCGACCTGGGACTTCACCTCCGTCCACGTCCACGGCACGCTGACGAAGATCGAGCCGGAGGAGGCGGGTGAGGAGTCGCTGGAGCTGGTGTGCTCCACGGTCCGCGCCTTCGAGGGCGACTTCGGCGCCGGCTGGGACATGCGGGAGTCGATCGACTACTTCCGCAAGATCCTCCCCGCGGTGGGCGCCTTCCGCGTCGATGTGACCGGCGCGGAGGGGATGTTCAAGCTCAGCCAGGAACAGGACCCCGACGTCCGCGAGCGCGTCCGCGAGTCCTTCGCCGGCCGCGACTCCACCCGGCACCGCGAGGCGTCCCGCCTCATGGACCGGCTGCCCCGCCCGGACATCGGCTGCCCGCACGCGGCCTGACCGACGGCCTTCCACCAGGGCCTTCCACCAGGGCCCCACGAACTGCTCGCGCACGAACTGCTCGCGCACGAAAGCTCGCCCACGAAGCGACAGCCATCACCAGCCCAGCCCCTCAACAGCCCACAAAGGCGGGAGAATCGCATGGAAAAGCACAGCGACGTCCACGAGGTAGTCGGCATCGGCTTCGGCCCCTCCAACCTGTCCCTGGCCATCGCCCTGGAGGAGCACGAGGCCAAGCGTGACGGACACCCGATCTCCGCGGCGTTCTTCGAGAAGCAGCCCACGCTCGGCTGGCACCGCAACATGCTGCTGCCGTCGGCGACCATGCAGATCTCCTTCCTCAAGGACCTGGCCACCTTCCGCAACCCCGCCTCGCAGTTCAGTTTCGTCAACTACCTGCACGCGGCCGGACGCCTCGCCCAGTTCGTCAACAACCAGAGCTTCTTCCCGACCCGTGAGGAGTTCCACGACTACCTGGAGTGGGCCGAGTCCAGCTTCTCGGACCGCGTCAGCTACAGCTCCGAGGTGACCTCCGTGCGCCTCCCCCAGGGGGGCGGGCCCGTCGACCACGTCGAGGTCGCGGTCCGCGGCACGGGCCCGCGCGGCGCCACCCGCGTGGTCAAGGCCCACAACATCGTGGTGTCGACCGGACTCGTGCCGCGCATGCCCGCCGGCATCGACCGCGACCAGCGCATCTGGCACAGCTCGGAATTCCTCGAGAAATTCCGCAAACTCACCCAGGATTCGGTGAAGAGGGTGGCCGTCATCGGCGCCGGCCAGAGCGCCGCCGAGATCGTCCGCTTCGTCTACGACTCGATCCCCGGCGCCACGGTCTCCGCGATCATGCCCTCGTACGGCTACTCCATCGCGGACGACACCCCCTTCGCCAACAAGATCTTCGACGCCTCCGCGGTGGACGACTACTACAACTGCGGCGAGCGGTCGAAAGACGCCTTCTGGCGTTACCACAAGAACACCAACTACGGCGTCGTCGACGACGAGGTCATCCGCGACCTCCACCAACGCGCGTACGACGACGAAGTGCGCGGCACCCCCCGCCTGGACTTCGTGAACCTGTCGAAGGTCGACAGCGCGAAACAGACCGGCGACAAGGTGCGGCTCACCCTGCACTCCCTGCGCAGCGACGAGACGTCCGACCTCGACGTCGACGTGCTGATCTGCGCGACGGGCTACGACTCCATGGAGCCGAGCGAACTGCTCGGCGAGCTGGAGCCGCACTGCCTGCGCGACGAGCAGGGCCGGTTCCGGGTGGAGCGGGACTACCGTCTCGCCACCGGACCGGAGGTCACCTGCGGTGTCTACCTCCAGGGAGGCACCGAGCACACCCACGGACTGGCGTCCTCACTGCTCTCCAACATCGCCGTACGGAGTGGGGAGATCGCCGACTCGATCGCGGAGAGGAGGACGAACCGGCAGTACAGCACGGCGTGATCACACCACGCGGACTTCCCCCCACGGCGGGCGAACCCCGCACCGGGAGGTCCCGACCAGATTGGAGTTGCCCATGACCACCAACCCGTTCGACGACAACGACGGCCGGTTCTACGTGCTGGTGAACGACGAGGAGCAGTACTCGCTCTGGCCCACGTTCACCGACGTCCCCGCCGGCTGGCGGGTCGCGTTCGGAGAGGACGGCCGCAGGCCGTGCCTGGACTACATCGAGCAGACCTGGACCGACATGCGCCCCAGGAGCCTCCGCGAGGCCATGACGGGGTAGCCCACCGGCCCACACCATCGCAGCACCGAACGACCAGGTCCCCGGCGCCACCCGCACGCCGGCCCTGTACGTGAGCGCCCGCCCCTTACCCGGGGCGGGCGCTCACGCGTGTGCGGCTCCTTCCGGCGGACGTTCAACTGTCCAGGTTCCGCGGCTCCTTGAGGCGCACGAGCGCACATACCCGCTGGTCAGGCACGATCCACCGGCCCACGCACGACAGTCGACCGGCCTTGAGTGGACCGGAAGGCGAGGCCACTGTGGCGCACGGAGAGAAACGGACTCCCCGGACTGCCCACACCCCACCGCCCACACCCGCGCCAAGGAGACCCACATGACCACCATGGAGTCGGAGCCGCTCGTCCAGCTGACCTCGGAGCTCGTGAGCGACCCGGTACGCGGCTACACCGAGCTGCGCCGCCAGGCCCCGCTCGTCCGGGTCACCCTTCCGGGCGTGGAGACGCCGGTGTGGCTGATCACCCGCTTCGAGGACGCCAAGGAGGCGCTCGGCGACCCCCGTTTCGTCCGCGACCAGGAGAAGATCCCCGGCTTCGCGTCGGACGGGCCCAGCATCGCCGAGCAGATGATCGAGGCGTACGGGCTGCCGATGGAGTACCGCGACTACCTCGGGATCATGGTTCTGGTGGACGGTCCCGAGCACACCCGGCTGCGACAGCTGGTCACCAAGTCCTTCACGGCCCGCCGTATCAACGCGCTGCGCCCGCGTATCGAGGAGATCACCCGGAACCTGATCGAGCCGCTGGCCGCACGTCAGGAGGCCGAGCTGCTGGAGGACGTCGGCTATCCGCTCGCCTCCACCGTCATCTGCGCGCTCATCGGCATCGACGACGAGGACGTGCCGGACATGCGCCGCTGGATCCGCGAGTACGCGTCCGGAGACCTCGACCTGGTCATCCCGGCCCTGCGGAACATGGTCGACCACTCCAAGGACCTCATCGCCCGCCGCCGCGCCGACCGCCGCGACGACCTGGTCTCCGGGTGGATCACCTCCGGCGAGGGCGACCCGGACGGGCTGACGGAGACCGAGATGGTCGCCCTGATCCTGCTGCTCATCAACACGGGCATCACCCCGCCGGCGCTCTTCATCGCCTCCGCGGTACTCGCCCTCCTCGACCATCCCGAGCAACTGGCCCGCCTGCGAGCCGAACCGGAACTGCTGGGCCGTGCGGTGCCCGAACTCCTGCGCTTCACCTCGCCCGTGCCGATGGGCGCGCCGCTGTACGCCACCGAGGACCTGGAGTTCGCCGGCATGCCCGTACGGAAGGGCGAGGCCGTCACGAGCGCGCTGCTGGCGGCCAACCACGATCCGGACGAGTTCCGGGCGCCCGAGGCGCTCGACGTCACCCGTGAACTCGGCCGTGGCGTCGGGCACGTCGCCTTCGGCCACAGCGCGCACTACTGCATCGGCGCGGCGCTGGCCCGCGTCGAGGCGGAGGTCGCGCTGCACGAGATCCTGATCCGGCACAGCGGGACGGCGCTGGGCGTGGCCCGCGACGAGCTGGAGTACTTCGACCTGCCGGGGGAGGGCCGCCACCTGCGGGGACTGCCGGTGCGGTTCTGAACCGAGGGACGGCGCGAGCGGCACACCGGGACGGGGCGCCCGGACGGGGAGACCCGTCC
>NZ_VJZC01000820.1 GCF_009377185.1 Streptomyces spongiae | reverse complement strand
GTGTATTCCCCTTGCGGCGGGATGGGGGGCGCGGGAGGGGCTGGGGGTGATCTCCGTTGGCGTGTGCGGGTTCGTTGGGGCTGGTCGCGCCCACGCGGCGGAGCCGCAAATCGACACAGCCCCGCGCCCCTTAAGGACCACGTGCGCGCCCTCAGAAGACCATGCGCCCTCAGGACGACTCCACCACTCCGTTCGCGTCGCCCTGGGCCGTGCCCTTTGTGGCTGACTTGGGGATGGGCTTGTCGGCCTTGAGGGCCTTCCAGATGAGGTCGGCCTTGGTCTTGGCGAGCAGGACGCGGTTGGGGTCGGCGGGGTCGTACCGGACGGGCATCGTGACCATGTTCATGTGGGACGCGCTGATGCCCTTGAGGCCGCCCGCGAAGGACGCCAGGTCCGGGACGGAGCCGAGCTCGGAGTCGGTGGTGACCGTCTTGGTGGCGGTGTCGGCGAGGTCGTACAGCTTCTTCGGGCTGGTCAGGATGCCGAGGTCCTTGACCTGGTTGACCAGGGCCTTGATGAACGCCTGCTGGAGCTGGATGCGGCCGAGGTCGGAGCCGTCACCGACGCCGTGCCGGGTGCGCACGAGACCGAGGGCCTGCTTGCCGTTCAGCGTGTGCGTGCCGGCCTTGAGGTCCAGGTGGCTGTCGGGGTCGTCGATGTCCTTGGTGGTGGTGATGTCGACGCCGCCGAGCTCGTCGATGAGCTTCTGGAAGCCGGAGAAGTCGACCTCCAGGAAGTGGTCCATGCGGATGCCGGTCATGGACTCCACGGTCTTCACCGCGCAGGCCGCGCCGCCGGTGGAGTACGCGGAGTTGAACATCGCGTTCTCGGCGGCGGGGTGCTCCTCGCCCTTGCTGTCGGTGCACTCGGGGCGCTCGACGAGGGTGTCGCGGGGTATCGAGACCACGCTGGCCTTCTTGTGGCCCTTGTATATGTGCACGATCATCGCCGTGTCCGAGCGGGCGCTGCCGTCGTCGGCGCCGCCGCCCAGCTTCTTGTTGCTGCCCGAGCGGGTGTCGGAGCCGAGGACGAGGATGTCCTGTGAGCCGTTGTCGACGTTCTGGGGCCGGTCGGTGCCGAGGGCCTGGGTGATGTCGACGCTCTTGATGTTGCCGTTGAGCTTGAAGTACATGTAGCCGAAGCCCGTGCCGCCGAGTACGACGATGCCCGCGGTGGTCCAGGCGGTGACCAGGAGCGCCTTGCTGCCTTTGCTCCTGGGCTTGCGACGGCGGCCCTTGGCGCGGTGGCGCGGGCCCGTGGTGCCGGCCCTTCCCTGTGTGGCTGGTTCCGGCGTGCTCTCGGCGGACATGTGCTCCTCGGTCCTTGTCGCGGGACGGTTACCCCCTGCTGTCAGGCTCAGGCCTGGCCGGATGCGGCCGACGGCGTTCCCGTGGCCACTCCGTACGGTCAGACGGCAGATCGGGAAAAAGGGTTGCACATGGGTTGTACATGGCACTGTGCCCACCGCGTGGACGCGATGGGCACAGTGTGTGATCGGCCGCTACGGTGAGCGCGGGCTCACCTGCGGTTTCAGCCGAAGAGGTCGTACTGTTCGTAACCGGTGCCGACCGAGATCCTTGTGGCAAAGATCTCGCTGGTGGCCTTTCCGGTGCCCTTGTACAGGTAGAGCGTGCCGCCACTCGTACGGGCCAGGAAGTCGGCCTTGCCGTCGCCGGTCACGTCCCCGACCGCGTCGAAGGCGTTGTAGCTGCTCCAGTTGCGGACCTTGATCCGGCCGGAGAACGCGCCGGTGCCGGACTTGCCGGTGCCCTTGTAGAGGTAGATGTCCGAGGTGCTCTTCTTGCGGACGAGCAGGTCGGCCTTGCCGTCGCCGGTGAAGTCGCCGTGGCCGCGCACCGAGTTGTACTGGTTCCAGCCGGAGCCGACCTTGACGCGGGACGAGAAGGAGCCGTTGCCCTTGCCCGGGTAGATCCACAGGACGCCGGCGGAGTCGACCGAGAGCAGGTCGGGCAGGGCGTCTCCGGTGACGTCGCCGGGGGCGACGATCCGGGTACGGGACTTCCAGTTGTCGAACTTCTTCGTGTTGGACCACGTCTCGGTCGACGGCACGTAGTGCAGCCAGAAGACGTCACCGTCGGAGCTGCGGCGGACCATGAAGTCCTGGTAGCCGTCCCGGTTCAGGTCGGTCTGCAGGACGACGTTGACGCCGGACCAGTCGCCCCAAGACTCGCGCGCGGCGAACGAGCTGCCCTTGGAGTTCTTCACATAGCCGACGTCGGTGGAGTTCTTGCGCAGGAACAGGTCGGCCTTGCCGTCACCGCTGATGTCGGTGTCGTCCACGCGCGGGTAGGTGACGCCGACGTACTTGCTGACCTTGCTGAAGACGCTGTACGCGCCCGCCTCCACGCAGTCCTCGACGCCCCAGGACACGACGCCCACGACGCGGTTGTTCACGACGAGCGGACCGCCGGAGTCGCCGTTGCAGGCGGAGGTGGTGCCCTCGTCGCTGCCGCTCGCCGGCTTGCCCGCGCACACCATGTGGCCCTTGATGAACCAGTCGGGGAACGCGCTCGAGCAGGTGGCGTCGGTCTGGACGGGCAGCGTCGCCGTCTTCAGCGTCTGGGAGATGTCGTCGCTGGTGGAGCTGGTGCGGCCCCATCCGTACACCTTGGCGCTGGTGCCCTCCGCGTACGACGCCGTGTCGCCGGACGTCGTCATCTTGATCGGCGTGGCCTTGACGGGCGTGGGCAGCGTGAGGACCGCGATGTCGTTGTCGATCGTGTCCGCGTTGTACGAGGGGTGGTCCCACTGGCGCCAGACGGCGGAGACGGTGCCGTTGGTCTCGCCCGCGTCGTCGGGCAGCTTCGAGGTGCCGGTGATGACGGCGCCGTACTGCTTCCAGTCGTACCCGTCGACACAGTGCGCGGCGGTGAGGATCTTCGTCGGCGCGATCACGGCACCGCCACAGAAGAAGCCCAGGTCCTGGGTGTCGTCGTAGTACCAGAGCTGCGCCATCCAGGGCGCCGAGGTGATGGTGGTCTCGTTGCCACCGATGATCTTCGGGTCGATCGACGAGGCGGAGTCGCCCGACGTCTCCCGACTGGCACTGAGTGACGACTGCTTCTTCGCCGTCTCCCCGGCGGTGTCGTCACCGGCGACCGCACCCGCGACGCGCTCGGTGAGCTCGTCGAGCGAGGGTGCGCTGGTGCTCGGCTTGGCGGTCGGCGTCGGCAGCGCGGTGGCCGCGCCCGCGGACGACACCAGCAGCGCCCCCGCGACAGCGGCGGCGACCGCGGCCGCCCCCACGGGCAGCCCAATGCGTATCCGGCGTCTGTGACGACCGCTCCCGGACAAAGGTGTACTCACTCAAGTCCCCCCTGAGCGTCAAGAGTTGAGTTGTCGAAGCTCCGCCGAACATCAGGCGACATTTACCTCGACACAACATGAAGACCGTGATCGTACACCTGTGCCAAAAAGAGGCCGGTGGCCGCCCCCGGAAAGGGG
>NZ_VJZC01000819.1 GCF_009377185.1 Streptomyces spongiae | reverse complement strand
TATAAGAGACAGCCCGTGACCTGCTAGAACAGCAGGTCACGGGCCCCTTGTCATACCCCTTGACGATCAGCGCACTGTCTCACACTGTCTCGCGCTCGAACGTCCCGTCTCGAAGTGTGTGGACGGCGCGTGGACGGGATTTTCAGCACGTCGCCCGCGCTGCCCCAATCGAGCGGAGATCTTGGCGTTGGCGGCCTCGTCTCCGTCCTTGAGGAACTTGGCGTACACCCGGAAGAGCACCGCCACACTGTGGCCGGCGCGCTCCGCTACGAGCTGAGGCTCCACACCTGAGCTGAGCCATGTGGATACCGCAGCGTGGCGAAGATCATATGGGCGCTTAGCCAACGTCGACTCGAACTCCGACGGGGTGAGGGCGCGCGTGCGGGCCTCAGCCCAGACTTCGCCGTATCCGGTGTCCTGCACGACCCCGCCGCGCATGGTCTGGAAGAGCCGACCATCGGGAGCGGTTCCGTACGCGGTGACGTGCCACCGCAGCAGGGCGACGAGCTCGGGCGGGATCGGGACGTGTCGGACGGCCTTCCGCGGGCGATGCTTCAGCCCACGCCTGTCGTGCGCTTCCCCGCTGTTCGTCCATGCCGTACCCGCCCGTGGGCGTGTCTCGCGAAGCCTGAGCATGCCCCACCCGCGGCGCGGTAGGTCGCAGTCCTTGTGCCGTAGCCCGATGACTTCCGCCGGCCGGGCCGCGGCGTAGTAGATGCAAGCGAAAAACGCCACGAGACGGCGACCGCGCGGGCTCTGGTCCCGTACGGACGTCAGCAGCTCGGCCGCTTGCTCAGGGTTCGGCACGCAGGCAGGGTCCACCTCCTCAACCACCTGCTCCGGTGCCTTCCACTTGATGCGGGTGAGCGGGTTGTCGGCGAGTAGCTCGGCCTCCACCGCGTACTCAAGAGAGTTGTAGAAGATCGCGCGCTTTCGGCTGATCGTGCCCGGAGCTGCGGTCTCGCCGTCCAGTTTCTTGGAGATCGCGCGGAGGCTGCTCCGGACCAGAACCAGGTCAGAGAGGGCGGACGTGGGCAGTGACTTGCGCTTGAACCAGTCCAGCACCTTGGCCACGTCGGCAGGGGGCTCCTCTTCCCAACGGTTCTTGTTGAAGGCCCAGCCGTACAGCGCGGTACGGGCGACTCGCGCGTCCGGCATGCCCTTGGTGTCCTTCACGAACGTTGGTGTCACGGTCGCCATGGCTTCGGCGAGCGTCCGCCGTGTCGAAGCGGGGGAGTCGTCCCACTTCATCTCGATGTAGTTACGGGCGTGCTCGTACCACGGGATGTCCCGGTCCTTCACGACCAGGGACTTCGGCAACCCGCTGTCGACATCGAACGGCTCACCCTCGCGAGCCGCGGTGATGAGCTGTGCCCGGCGGCTCTCCGCCAGGCCCAGGGTGAGGAACGACTCCGAGTGTGGGCGGGTGCCCACCTTCCAGCGGAGTTGGTAGGGCTTCCGGTAGTCGCGCTTCCGAATCGCCCAGATCTTGACGGTGTAGCTCCACTCAGTCACGCGGCTTCCAATTCGTCCTTGAAGGCGTCCAGAACACTTCGGCGTACACAGATGCGGCCGGACGGCGTGCGCCGCGCCTCCGGCCCGTATCCGCGGTTGCGCCAGCGGTACCAAGTGGCGCGGCTGATGCTGATCTCTTCCAGTGCCTCGCTCAGCGGCACCAGCTCATCCTTGGGGGCGCGGCGTCGGCGGGAAGGGGTAGCCATGTGGGGATCTCCTCGGGACAGAAGGAGTGCAGACAGAAGGAGGGAGGGGCCCCGTGGGCCCCTCCCTCAGATCCGCTACATCCGCTACATCCGCTACAGCGCAGGTCAGGGGCCTACGGCGCGTAGCGGATGGGCAGGATGTAGCGGATAGGTGGCGCTACGCCGTGCGGTCGGCGGTAGCGGCTTCGGGAGTGATGTAGCGGATGCCGGGAAGCTCTTCCGCTACGGATTCACCCCCGCTGACCTGCGATGTAGCGGATGTAGCGGATGTAGCGGATTTCTCGGGGGGCGGGGGGCAGTAGCGCAGCCACGCGTCCGCGAGATCTTCGGCGTAGTACCCCTTGGGTACGCCTTGGGCGGTGCGGATGGACCGGGGCCGAATCGGCTCGTTGTTGACGGTGACGTAATCCCCGAGCATCTTCGAAAGCGTCCGGGCGTTCAGGGGCTTGCCGTTGCCGTCCATGTCGACCCACGGGGCGTCGTCGATCCGGTGCAGGAGTTCGAGGATCACGGCCGTGGGCATGCGCTCGGAACCGCAGAACACCTTGTCGCGCAAGTCGGTCAACAGCCGGATACCGAGCGAGGAACCGTTGCCCTCGCCAGCGGCACGCACGAGTTCCAGGCAGGCGGCGCGGGCTCGCTCGGGCCAGTGCCCGCCGGCTGCGTCGGCGACGGCGAGGAGCGGTTCCCACACGTCCGCGGGCCGGTCGGAGACTCCCTCGGGCATCTCGGGCCAGGCTTCGGCGATGGCCTCCCGGACGGTGTCGGCCCACTTGGCGAGCCGGTCACGCAGCGCGTGCCCCTGCTTCTCGTGGACGCGGCGGCGGTAGGGCTCGGCCTTCTCGTTGGGGGCCTTCTTACGCATCCGGATGATGACCGAGCGGGTCAGGATCGTGTCCGGGAGGGAGCCGAGTCCGGCCATGGCGACGGCGCAGAACGAGGAGAACCACTCGGTGCTCTGGTTTGAGCCGTCCCCGACGCAGCGCAGGGACTTGGCGCCGCGCCGGTAGCCGGAGTTCAGGAACCCCCGGACCTCTTCATTGCCTCCGGCTTTGGGACCGAACACGGTGTCGATCTCATCGAAGAGGAGCGTGGGGGTTCCTCCCTCGGCTTCCACGAGTCGGAAGAGGGCGTTTGCGGAGGCGTTGACGGTGGTGGCCGCGCGCGGAGTGAGGGTTTCCACGATCTCCAGTGCGCGGGACTTGCCCGATCCAGGCTCGGGGGAGAGGAACGCCAGGCGGGCGGTGCCGTCGAACGCGTCGATCAGGTGCGCGTGCGCGTCCCACAGAGCGACGGCGACGTACGCGGCTTCTCGGGGAAAGACGTTGAAACGGCGGTGGAACGCTTCGACCTCATCGAGCAGAGCCGCACCGTTGATCGACGGTGGGGGCGTGGTCGTGCTGGTCATGCGGCGGTCCTCCCTTCCTGGGAGCTCCGGAGCGGGCAGGTGTCTCGGTGTGCTTCGTGGTCGGTGATCAGGGCCAGCACCTTGCGGTGGCCGACAGCACTTCGGTCACGGCCGCACAGACACTTCGAGGTGACGGTGGGGGTGGCGCCGCGGGGCGCGCGGATGTGGAGCCAGGCCACGGGGAAGCGGCCATCACCGCGGGTCGGGTCGGTCGCCTGCCGTCCGACGGGAAGGGCTGAAAGGACGGCCTGTCGGCCGTCGTCCTTCGTGCCACGGCCCGATCCGGAGCCACCCTCAGACGGGCGCGTACGGCCGGGCGTGGCGGACGTGGGCTTTTCAGGGG
>NZ_VJZC01000818.1 GCF_009377185.1 Streptomyces spongiae | reverse complement strand
GTGGGGTACGGAGGGGGGCGGCGGGATTCTGTCGGGCGATGATCCCGGCCGGCCTTGGCCGATCGCAACAGAGGCACGTGCCTTCATTGTGCCTGCCGACAACGGCCGCCGGGCCCCGGCGACGGAGACTCACCGCATGACACCTGTGACGATCTCCGCCGCCGGGTCCGGGCCGGCGGAAGTACCCCGCACGGCCGGGGGAACAGCACCCGGTGCCTGGGCGGGCATCGCCGACGCCGCGGCCCGCACCGCCGCGGTCACGGTCCTTACCGTGGACGACGTGGCCGGTATCCACGCCGTGGCCGACTTCTTCGCCGACGTGTGGCAGACGCCCAGGGCCACCCCGCCGTACCCGGCCGAGGTGCTGCACAGCCTGGTGCACGCCGGTGGCGCGGTGCACGCCGCGTACACCGCCGGACCGTCGGGCGAGCGGCTCGCCGGGGCGGCGGTGGCGGTGTTCGGCGCCCCCGCCGAGCGGGACGTGTACTCGTTCGTCGCGGCGGCGTCCGCGGCGGGGCGGG
Source organism: Streptomyces spongiae (assembly GCF_009377185.1). Taxonomy (GTDB): domain Bacteria; phylum Actinomycetota; class Actinomycetes; order Streptomycetales; family Streptomycetaceae; genus Streptomyces; species Streptomyces spongiae. The sequence continues at coordinate 2,957 of NZ_VJZC01000818.1, read as the reverse complement.
GCGTGGGCTTCGCGGTCAAGCAGGCGCAGCGGCTGTGGGCGCTGGAGCGGGGCGCCAGCACCATGCGCTGGACCTTCGACCCGCTGGTCCGCCGCAACGCCCGCTTCAACCTGGTCAAGCTGGGCGCGGTCGGCAGCGAGTACCTGGTCGACTTCTACGGGCCGATGAACGACGGTGTGAACGACGGCGACGAGAGCGACCGGCTGACCATCACGTGGGACCTGGCGACGGGGACCACGCGCACGGACGACCCCAGCGGGGACCGCTCGGCGGCCGACGTCGTGACCCGGGCACCGGACGACGGACCGCTCGCCCTGCGCGACGCGGACCGGCTGTGGTGCCGCGTGCCCGAGGACATCGTCGCGCTGCGCGCCGCCGACCCGGCCCTCGCGCTCGCGTGGCGGCACGCCGTCCGCGGGGTGTTCACCGAGGCGTACGCCGAGGGCCTGCGCGCGACGGCCATGTCACGCGACGGCTGGTACCTGCTGACCCGTTCGTCGTGCGACAGCCCCGGCGAGCTTTCCCAAGAGACGTCCCAAGAGACGTCCTACGAGACGTCCTGCAAAACGCCCCACGAAAGGCAGCGATGAAGCTCGAACGCGTGGAACTGCTCCACGTCGCCATCCCGCTCGTCACCCCCTTCCGCACTTCGTTCGGGACGATGACCAGCAAGGACACCTTCCTGCTGCACGTGGTGACCGACGAGGCCGAGGGCTGGTCGGAGTTCGCCGCCGACCCCGAGCCCCTGTACTGCTCGGAGTTCGTCGCCGGCGCCGAGTTGGTCATCCGTGACTTCCTGCTGCCGCGCGTGGCCGCTCTCCCCGCGCCGACGACGGCGGCCGTCGCCCCCGCCATGGCCTCCGTCAAGGGCCATGAACTGGCCAAGGCGGCCCTGGAAACCGCCCTCCTGGACGCCGAACTCCGCGCCTACGGGATGTCCCTGGCGACGTTCCTCGGCTCGGTGCACGAACGGGTGCCCGCGGGCGTCTCGGTCGGCATCAAGAACTCCGTACCCGAACTGCTGGACGACGTCGAGCGCTACCTCGCCGAGGGCTACCTCCGCATCAAGCTGAAGATCGAGCCGGGCTGGGACGTCGAGCCGGTGCGCGCGGTACGCGAACGCTTCGGCGACGCACTCCCGCTCCAGGTCGACGCCAACACCGCCTACACGCTCGCCGACGCCGACCACCTGCGCAGACTCGACGACTTCGGGCTGCTGCTGATCGAGGAGCCGCTGGAGGAGAACAACCTCCACGCCCACGCCCGGCTCCAGCAGCGCCTGCGCACCCCGGTCTGCCTCGACGAGTCGATCCACTCGGCGCGCGACGCCGCGTCCGCGATCGCGCTGGACGCCTGCCGGGTCGTCAACGTCAAACCGGCCCGCGTCGGCGGCTACCTCGAAGCCCGCCGCATCCACGACGTGTGCGCCGCCCACGGCGTGCCGGTGTGGTGCGGCGGCATGCTGGAGACGGGCATCGGCCGCGCCCCCAACCTGGCGCTGGCCGCCCTCCCGGGCTGCACCCTCACCGGCGACACCTCGGCCTCCCTCCGCTACTTCGCAGAGGACATCACGGAACCCTTCACCCTCCACGACGGCCACCTCCCCGTACCCACGTCCCCCGGCATCGGCACCACCCCCCTCACGGACGCCCTCGCACGCTTCACCACGTCGAGGCGGGAGCTGTACGCGGCACGGCGCTGAGGTCGTGCCTGAAGTGCGGCCATACCCGGCACCCTGGGTCCTCCGAGCCTCGATACACCCACAGGCAGTCCCACCGGCGGTCCCACCCGAGCGGACGTCAACGGCCTGGCCTACTCGATGTGCCTGGCGAGCTCCGGGTAGGGGCCGTTCTTCGCGTAGACCAGCTCCGGGATGTAGGGCATCACGCAGCCCGCCTTCGACGTTCCCGGGACGGCGTTGTCGCACCCCACCGGAGGAGTCGGCAGCGAGAGCTCGTTGGTGGGGCCGACCCAGCGGGGGTTGGTGAACCACCACGCCGCCTTTGCCTGCCCCTCCCCTTCTGTCCCTTGGGCGAGGTCTTGATCGTGGTCTCCTGGAACTGGCCGACCGGCTCCTTGCTCTGGCTGATCGACTGGGACGGGAACGTGCTCTCGATCACCTTGCACCTACCCGCACACTTCGCCCCGCCGTTGGCGCTGCTGCCATCAGTTCCACCTGGTAAGCCCACTTCTTCTGGTCCCGCACGCTCTAGGCGTAGGCCCGGACGAGGTAGTGCATACGGCTGGTCACCGCGCCGGTGCGCGGGTTCGTAATCGTCAGATCACCAGGGGAAGATGGCGCACGCCTTGAACCGGTTGACGTACCACTTGCCTCTCGCGCCGTCGTCACACCAATTCGGTGTGGGCCAGGCATCCACAGCGGCACGCAGTTCGGACGCTGACGTGTCGGTGCTCCACGACGTGCACGCCACCGGCTCGTCGCTTCCCGCCACCTGGGCGGCCGGCCGCCAGACGCGTACGGCACGCCGCCTCGTCATCCGATGCACTCGCCGGCGGAGCCGGTACCAGGACCCCCGGCTCGGACTCCTCATCTTCCGAACGGCTCCGACACCGGTCCCGGCTCCGAACGGTTTCGTGACGTAGTCGTCCCCGCCGACTCGCAGACCTTTCGATCTCCAGTAGCGCGGCCCGGCCGGAGTCCGCACTGGCCACCTCGTACCCGGAGAGCCTGAGTGTGGATGCCAGCAGAGTACGGATGCTCTCCTCGTCCTCCACGACCAGGAGCTTGTGGGGAGCGCTTGTCGCGGAATGCTCAGGCATGGCGCTGAATCCAGCCTTCTGCTCCCCGCCTTCCTCAAGGGGGGAATGTCTCTGACGATGGAAGAAATGCGCCCATGCCACAAGCCCCGGATCCTCCCTGAGGGAGAGGCAAGAGGTCCGGGGCGTGGCCTGCCACCGTTCGGGGGCAGAAACCAGGAGGGCTCAGGGGCGCGGTG
>NZ_VJZC01000817.1 GCF_009377185.1 Streptomyces spongiae | reverse complement strand
GCCCGACCGTCACCGTGACCAAGACCGTCTACTGCCAGTCGCGTCCGACATGCTGGCCGGAGGGCAAGTAACCGGAGGGCAAGTGAGCCGAAACGGGTAGGGGTGGCGGGGGCGAACCCCCCCCACCCCTCGCGCCTTACAGTTCCGGCAGTGGCGGAGCCGTCTTCGCCGGTGTCTCCTCCAACGCGGCCAGCGCCAGCCGAATCGCCTCGTCGAGCTGCGTGTCACGCCCCGCGGCGTGATCGTGCGGCGCCTGGACGACCTCCACGTCGGGGTCGACGCCGTAGTTCTCGACGCCCCACCCGTACCCCTCCAGCCAGAACGCGTACTTCGGCTGGGTGACCAGCGTGCCGTCCACGAGCCGGTAGCGGCTGTCGATCCCGATGACCCCGCCCCACGTCCGCGTACCGACCACCGGCCCGATCCCGAGCGCCTTGATCGCCGCGTTCACGATGTCCCCGTCGGACCCGGAGAACTCGTTGGCGACGGCGACGACGGGCCCGCGAGGTGCGTCCCCCGGGTAGCTGTACGGCCGCATCCCGCGCGGCACGTCCCAGCCCACGATCCGCCGGGCCAGCTTCTCGACGACCAGTTGGGAGGTGTGCCCGCCACGGTTCTCGCGGACGTCGACGACGAGGCCCTCCCGCGCCACCTCGATCCGCAGGTCGCGGTGGATCTGCGCCCAGCCGGGCGCCTGCATGTCCGGCACGTGCAGGTAGCCCAGCCGGCCCCCGGACGTCTCGTGCACGTACGCCCGCCGGTCCGCGACCCACGCGTGGTAGCGCAGGGGCTCCTCGTCGGCGATGGGGACGACCACCGTGTGCCGTGGGTCCCCGCCACCCGCGGGCAGGATGGTCAGTTCGACGGGCTTGCCCGCCGTACCGACGAGCAGCGGCCCAGGACCGGTCACCGGGTCCACGGCCTGCCCGCCCACCGCGATGATCGCGTCCCCGGCCCGTACCGCCACTCCGGGCGCGGCGAGCGGCGCGTGTGCCTCGGGGTCGGAGGTCTCGGACGGGAGGACACGGTCGATGCGCCACAGTGGCGATCCCTTGGGGCCGTCCTCGTGCCGGGAGATGTCGGCGCCCAGCAGCCCCTGCCGCCGGTCACCCCAGCCTCCCCCGCCGCGCGGGGTGACGTACGCGTGCGACGTGCCGAGTTCACCCTGGACCTCCCACAGCAGGTCCACGAGGTCGTCGTGGGTGGCGACCCGGGCGAGTACGGGCCGGTACCTGTCCAGCACCCCGTCCCAGTCGACTCCCCCGAGATCCGGCCGCCAGAAGTTGTCCCGCATGAAGCGGCCGGCCTCGTCGTACATCTGGCGCCACTCGGCGGCCGGTTCGACGGTCTGCCGTACGCGCGCGAGGTCGACGGTGATGTTGGTGTCGCTGTCCTCGTCGCTGGAGGCGCGCCGGTCGCTGGGGACGACCTTGAGCTTGCCGTCGGTCCACAGCAGCACCCGCTTGCCGTCGCCGCTGACCGCGTACCGCTCGGCGTCGGAGGCCAGGTACTCGACGCGCTGCTGGGCGAGGTCGTACCGCTCCAGCGAGGTCTTGGGCTCCGGGTCGTCGGGCGTGGCCCGCGAGTGGCCGAGTACGCCGCGCACCGGGTGCCGCAGCCACAGCACGCCGTCCTTGGCGGCCCGCAGCCCTGTGTAGCGCGCGGCCTCGACGGGGAACGGCACGATCCGGTCGCCGAGCCCTTCGAGGTCGATACGGGTCGCGGGGGCGCCCTCGCTGTCCGGTGTCTCGTCCTTGTCGGGGGCGTCGAAGGGCCGGCCGTGGCGCTGCGGCCCGAAGGGCGACGGGGTGGTCGCGGCGAGCGTGATGAGATGCGGACGCGAGCCGCCGACGAAGGCCAGGTCGAAGACGTGTTCGTCGTAGACCGGGTCGAAGGACCGCGCCGACAGGAACGCCAGGTGCTTGCCGTCCAGCGTGAAGGCGGGCGAGTAGTCCTGGAACCGCAGGGGCGTCGCCTCCGTCACCGACAGGTCCGCGGAGTTGGCGAGCTTGAGCTGGCGCAGCGGGCTCGGGCCGGGGTGGGACCAGGCGAGCCAGGCGGAGTCGGGCGAGAAGACCAGCCCGGAGGCTTCGCCGTCCTCGCTCCGGTCGACCTCGCGCACCTCACCGCTCTCCCGCTCGACGAACAGGACGCGCCCGTCGTGCGAGGCGACGGCGGCCCGGCTTCCGTCGGGAGCCATGGCGAGCCCGAGGACGCGCCCGAGCTGCCCGGCGGCGAGCCGTCGTGGGGTCGCTCCGGGCGCGCCTCCTGTCGCCGGGGCGAACTCCAAGGCGTCGTCGCCCTCGGCGTCCGTCACCCACACCACCCATTCCTCGCCGTCCGCGCGGAAGGTGATCGGCAGCCGGGCCCGTACACCCTGCTCGGCGGCGAGCGTGCGGGTGGGGCCGGAACGGTGGGTGACCCAGTGGACGGCACCGCGCACGGAGATGGCGCTGCCCCGCCCGGTGTGGTCGGGCGAGCCCGCCCCGAACCAGTGGCTCGCGTTCACGGGGTGCGGCTGCAGGTCGACGCGCTGCCCGCCGAGCCGGATGTCCAGCCGCCGCGGCTCGGCTGTGTCCAGGTCGTCCAGCAGCCACAGCTCACCGGCGGACGCGTACACGACACGCGTCCCGTCGGTGGCGGCGTGCCGGGCGTAGAAACCGTCGACAGGCGTGTGCCGCCGCAGGTCGGACCCGTCGGCGAGCGACGAGTACAGGGCCCCCACCCCTTCGTGGTCGGAGAGGAAGGCGACCCGGTCTCCCACCCACAGGGGGTACTCGATGTTCCCGTCGAGGTCGGCGTGAAGGCGCACGAACTCCGGGCCCTCGGCGGGGGACGTTTCCCCGTCCCCGCCGTCTGTGCCGTCCCGCTCGATCCACAGCTTGCCCGCCGTGCCGCCGCGGTACCGCTTCCACCAGGCTGCCTCGCGGCCCATGGGCGCGGACAGCAGTACGGTGCTCGGCCCGTACGCGACGGCGCCGACGGGCCCGTACGGCAGGATGGCCGCCGGCCCGCCGTCGAGGGGGACGGCATGCGCCCAGCTCCGTCGGAGGCTGGCCTGGCCCTGTGTGCTGAGCGCGAGGACCCTGCCGTCGGGGGTCCAGCCGCGCACCTGGGTGCGCCCACTTCCCCAGTGCGTCAGGCGCTTCGACGGCCCGCCGTCGACGGGGGCGATGTGTACCTCGGGTGCTCCGTCGCGGGTGGAGGTCCAGGCGACGGTGGTGCCGTCCGGGGAGATGCGTGGATGGTTGACGGGGACGTTGTCGGCGCTTACCCGCCAGGCGCGGCCACCGTCGAGAGGCGCGACCCAGACGTCGTCCTCGGCGGTGAAGGCGACCGATTCGCCGTGCAGGTGCGGAAACCGGAAATACGCGGGAGATGCAGAGGCTGCAGGCAGTGTCACCAGGTCACTCTAGGCAGCGGCCGCCGTTCTTGGGAGGGGTTTTGGGGGGTGGTCCCCCGGAATTCGGGGGTTGAAG
>NZ_VJZC01000816.1 GCF_009377185.1 Streptomyces spongiae | reverse complement strand
TACCCAGGCCCCGCCCCCGGCCGAGCTGCCCGACATCCCCTTGTCCCCGGTCCCCTTCGGGCCGGGGCACCGCAGTACCGAAGCCGAGCGGAGCGCCTTCCGTGTGCTGGCGGACGCGGAGTGGGACCGGCACGGTGCGGCCGTCGCGCGGTCGCTCGCCCGTATGCCCGCGCTGCGTGGCAAGGAACAGGAGGCCGCCCGCGCCGATCTGATCGCGCTGAGGCTGTATCTGCACAGCGCGGAAGGACCGTTGAGCCACCACGCGATGACGCGTGCCCTGCGTTCGTACGAGGAAGGGATGTTCCCGTACGCGGCGTGCCTGGCGTCGGCGCTGAACCGGCTGCCTTCCTACCGGGGTGTGGTCCTGCGCGGCACGGGTCCCGCCCCCGATGTCCGCGTACCGCGTCCCGGGGCGCTGCTGCGTGACCCGGCCCTCGTGAGCGTCACTCCTCTCGACCCCACCCGCCCGGCCATGACGGCAGGCGCCAGCTACGTCATCTGGTCGATCGCCGCTCGCCGTGTGCGGCAACTGCTCGACACCGTCGACGGACCCGAGGAAGTGCTGTTCGCCCCCGGAACCCTCTTCCGGGTCCTGGACGTACGCCGGGCTGACTCCTCCGTACAGATCTTCCTGCGCGAACTGAGTCCTCACCTGCCGATGATGCCCGACCCGGACGCGGACCGCGCCGCGCTCGCCCGGCTGGACGAAGCCGTGCGCGGGCGCTCGGCCCCGGCGGGCGCCGACCAGTGGCCGGAGCGCTGCACCGGGGCTTTCGGCACCGGCCCGGACTGACACCCAACCCCCGGACACGAATCCAGACATGAGTAAGGAAGGTGAATGGTGCCTCAGCACGACCCCTCCGGCAGCACACCGCCGGGCACATCGCGTACGTCGGGCACGTCGGCCTCGTCCCCGCTGACGATCCGCCGGGCGGTGACCATCAAGGGTGCCGCTCACGAGCCGGGCGATGCCTTAGCCCCGCGCGGCTCGGAGGGCGCGGGCGCCGGCGTGCCGCCCAGCGAGACCGCCCAGTCCCCGGCACGGCTCAGCGAGCCCGCCCGGGAGGCCGAGGGCGCGGCCGGGCAGCCGACGGTCGCCGCCCCGGTGGCCGAAGAGGAGGCGACCGCCCCCAACACGACCACCGCCCCCGACACGACGACCGCCACCGCCACCACCGCAGACGCAGACGCAGCCGCCGACACGGCCAAGGCGGCCGAGGCGGCCGACGCGATGTCGGGCCTCGGCGCCACGGGCGCGCCCGCGGCCGCGGCCGCCGGCGAGGAACCGCCGCGCAAGGGCCCCAAGAAGCCGATGCTGGCCGCCGCGGCCATGGTCGGAGCGGTGCTCATAGCCGTTCCCTTCCTCCTGATGGGGGGAGGGAACGACGAGGACAAGCGGCGGAACGTGTCGCGCGAGGCGTCCGACACGGTCCTGGACGCGGGTGCGGCGAGCGGGGACGCGGGCGACTACTCCACCGAGCGGCCCTCCGCGTCTCCCAGTGAGAAGCCGTCGAAGAAGCCGAAGCCGCAGCCGGAGCCGACCCGCGCAGCCGCCGAGCCGAAGCCCGAGGCGACCCCTGCCGCCAAGAGCTCCGAGAAGGCCACGGCGAAGAAGGAGACGCAGAAGTCCAAGGCGCCCGTATGGACGACCACGTCCGTGACGGCCCCGAGCACGCTCTCCGTCGGTGAGTCCTGGAGCACGAACCGGATCAAGATGATCATGCAGGAGGACGGCAACCTCGTCGTCTACAACGAGAAGAACCGTGCGACCTGGGCCTCCATGACGTTCGGGAAGGGCCACACAGCCCGGTTCCAGACGGACGGCAACCTCGTGATCCACAACGCCGACGACCGGCCCATATGGGGTGCCGACGTCTGGGGGCACGAGGGCGCGAAGCTGATTCTCCGCAAGGACGGCAAGGTGGTCATCATGGACGGGCCCAACGTGACCTGGTCCACCTGACCCGTGGATCAGACGAGGGACCAGTGGTGGTCGTCAGCCTTCGTGCTGTCGTTGCAGTGGTAGATGGTGAGACGGGCGGCGGAGCCACCGGTGGCGAAGCCGCTCACGTCCAGGCACAGGCCGCCACTGGCGAAGTTGCGGATCCAGTAGGTGCCGTCCGCTCGCGGATCGAGCCACCACAGCTGGTTGTCGTGGGCCGTGGCGTTGCAGTGGGCGAGGGAGACGTTCGTCCCGGCCGGCTTCGCACCGTAGTCGGGCAGGTCCATGCACAGGCCGCCCTTGTTGTTGGTGATCCGGAAGAGGTGGGCTCCCCCGGGGCCGCCGCCTTGGGACCGTACCTGGAGGTTCCACAGCTGGTTGTCGGCGCTGGTGTTGTCGCAGAAGTACTGGTTGACGTGATCCGCGTCCTTCCCCGCGCCGAAGTAGGGGACGTCGGCGCACATGGCGGTCGTCGCGTTCTTGATCAGGACCTTGCCGGAGCTGGAGGCGGCGTTCGCTGCCGACCGCGCGCCGGACGTGCCGCCGGTCCTGCTCTTGGTCTTGGACTGGGCCTTGCTCTTGCTCTTGCCGGCTCCGGTCGCGGGACCGGACGCCGTGGACTTGGGCGCGGCTGACGAGGAGGGGGCTGTCGCGCCCTTCTCCTGCCGGGGCTTCTTCGACGGCTTCTCACTGGGGGAGGCGGAGGGAGGCTCGGTGGAGTAGTCGCCCGCGTCCCCGCTCGCCGCACCCGCGTCCAGGACCGTGTCGGACGCCTCGCGCGACACGTTCCGCCGCTTGTCCTCGTCGTTCCCTCCCCCCATCAGGAGGAAGGGAACGGCTATGAGTACCGCCCCGACGATGGCCGCGGCGGCGAGCATCGGCTTCTTCGGGCCTCTGCGGGGTGAGGCGGCTTCGGCGGCACCGGGCGGCGATCCCTCGTTCCCCATGGCGACGGCCGAGGACATCGCCTCCTCGGCCTCCTCGGCCTGCTCAACCTGCTTGGCCTCCCCGGCCTTCTCGACCTCCTTGGCCTTCTCACTCCGGGCCGCGGCCGAGACGGCTCCACCGTCCGTTCGCCCTGCTTCCCCCGCTTCCCCGACCTTCCGGCCCGTCTTCGGGACCGGAGCGGCGGCGGTACGCGCCTGCTCCTCGCGCTCGCCCGCCTCCTGGGCGACGGAGTTCGCGGACCGGCCCGGTACCGCCGGTCCCCCCGGGGTCAGAGCGCCCTCAGGGGGCTCCGAGCCACCCGGCAGGGCGACCGCCACCCGTACGTGGGGTAAGCCACCGGTGGTCGCGGGTGTCGCCCCGTCTCCCGTGTTTCGCTGAGCGCCCATGCAGTGTCTTCTCCTCGTGGAGCAGCGGCGTCCGTTCGGCCCAAAGGTGTACCTCGTTGATGAAGACTGCCACAACTGGACGTGACCACTTGGCAGTTGGCGGCGTACTCGAGATCGGGCGGGTGAACCGTCAGGAGCCGGATGTGCGTGTGATGATGCACGGACAACAAGCGGGCCCCGGGGGAGGGGCCGTGCGCAAGAGGGGG
>NZ_VJZC01000815.1 GCF_009377185.1 Streptomyces spongiae | reverse complement strand
GTGCCGGGGGCGCGGACCAGCCACTCGTTCCAGGCCGCGCCGTTCGGGGCCACCATCACCTCGAAGCGCAGGTCCGGCCAGAGGGGGACCGGCCAGAGCAGGGCCTCGCACTCCAGGTCGCCGATCCTCCGGGAGATGACCGACTCCGGTGCGCCCAGGACCGAGCGGTAGCGCGAGGTCGCCGAGCGGGAACGCGGGGAGCGGAGCATCGCCTGCCAGCGTTTGTTGGCCTCGCGCATGTCGGTGAGGGAGGCGTTCAGTTCGCGGCGGGCGTCCGCCACCAGGTCGGGGTTGTGGTCGGCCATGCGGCGCAGCAGGACGAGTTGGAAGTCGAGTGGGGTGAACCGGCCGGAGGCGCTAGCGGGGGGCTTTGCGGAGGGCATGTGCTCCATGGTCGCGTACCTCTTCCGCCCCTGCGCCCGGGCGGCGGCCGTCCGGGAGGAAGAGGACCGAGTTCACGTAGCGCGGGCCCCGGAGGAGGGGCAGTACGCGGCGCAGCAGGCCCTGGGAGACGACGTACGACGCTTTCGCCTGGTGGGCCTCCAGGGCTGTCGGGTCCAGGGGGAGCCAGGCGCGGCCTGGGAGGACCCAGCCCTTGTAGCCGAGGTCGGCGAGGAGGTCGACGACCGGGGCGATCGGCTGGATGCGTGACTCCAGTTCGACGAAGAGGGCCGGGCGGTCGCGGGTGAGGATGGCGCGCGCGCCGCGCAGGACCGCGAGTTCGCTGCCGTCCACGTCGATCTTGACGAAGCCCACGTCCCGCAGGCCCAGACCGTCCAGGGTGACGCAGCGGACGTCCAGAGCGCGGGCGTGGATGTCCCGGCGGACCAGCGACGACACGCCCCGCTCGCCCTCGTCGCCCGACGGCAGCCACAGCCGGGCCGTGCCGGGGTGGTCGGAGGCGGCGGCCTGGACGACGCGGACGTTCGCGGGAGCAGAAGAGGTCAGGAGCCGGGCCAGGTGGGGGACCGGTTCGACGGTGACCACCCGGCGGGCCCGGCCGGCGAGGCGACGGGTCCACGGGCCGTACCAGCCGCCGACGTCGACCGCCGTGCCGCAGTCCGGAGGGCACAGCTCGCCGAGTCGTGCGAGCTCCGGCTCGAAGCGCGGGTAGACGAGTCCGGCCGCCGCGGCGATCAGCCGGGTGGGCAGGAAGGGGGCGAGGCGGGCGGCGAGGGTCATGGCGACTTCCGGTTGATCCGGTTGATCCGGTTGATCTGTTTGAGCAGTTCCTCGTGTTGGTCCTCGGTGACCTGTTCGCCCGAGGACGGCAGCAGCTGCGGGATGCCGTCGACGATCGGGTAGCGGCGGTGCAGCCGTGGGTTGTAGAGCGCGTCAGGGATCTGGTCGGCGGCTTCGGTGCTCTCCTTCTCGGTCACCAGGTGCAGCGGGCCCTTGTCCAGCGGGCAGGCGAGGATCTTCAGGAGCGGGTCCTCGGGGGTCATGGTGGGGTCAACTCCTTTGCACCCACGGGTGGTCGGGGTGCGGGTCGGGGTGGTGCGTCGTGCTTCGGCATCGACAGCAGTACGGTCACCGCGAGCGCCGTCCCCGCCACCCGCAGCGCCAGCCGCAACGGATCGTCGGGCAGCGCCTCGCCGAACGCCAGCGTGCCGAGCACCGCCGTGAACAGGCAGGTCACGGTGGTGCACACCGGCACGATCAGCGAGGCCCGGGAGCGCTGCAGCGCCGCCTGCGACATGACGAGACCGAACGCGCCGGTGAACAGGAGGAGGTACGGGTACGGGGAGCGCAGCAGCGCGAGAAGCGCCTCGCCGAAGCCGCTCGTCGTCAGGTGGCTCGACACGCCCTTGATGGCCAGCGAGCTCACCCCGTACAGCAGGCCCACCGCCACGCCGTAGTCGACGCCCGTCGTGGGCAGCCGGTGGCGGTGCCGGGCGCGCCGCTCGGCGGAGGTGTACAGCCACACGCCGAGGGCGAGCGAGGGCAGGCAGACGGTCAGGACCAGCCCGTACGGCGCGCCGCGGCTCACCGTGTCGGTGGCCTCGTCCAGCGACAGCACCACCATCAGCAGCGCGAGGAGGATGGCTCCGATCGCGTACCGTTCACGGCCGGTCGTCTCCTCGCCGAGCAGGCGCCCGGAGAGCAGGACCAGCAGCACGAGCCCGGAGACGAAGATGCCCTGCGCGGCGGCGATCGGCAGGGTGCGGTAGACGGCGAGCTGGGCGGCGAAGCCGGCCGCCAAGGCAAGGGAGCCGCCGATCCACAGCGGGCTGCCGAGCACCAGGCGCAACAGCCGGGCCGGTTGACGGACCGTCACCTGGGGCAGCTTCCCCAACGCCCGTTTCTCCAGGACGAATCCGGCGCTGTACAGGACGTTCGCCAGGAGGGCCGCGCCCACTCCCCACCACATCGCCCTACGTCCTTCGCGCGTGCAGCAGCAGGATCGACGCGGCCGACGGCAGCGCACAGGCCAGCCGGTCCAGCCCCCGCAGGGGACGGGGTACGCCGTGGAAGGGTGCCCCGCGCACCGCCACGACCTCGAAGCCGGACGCCGCGACGAACTCCCGTAGCGCGCGGGCGGTGTAGAGCCGTAGGTGCCCCACGACCTCTCTCCCCGGGCGGCCGTGGATCGCGCGCAGGCTCACCTCGGAGAACACGGGCTGCACTCCGGCGAGGAGCAGGGCGCGGTTGTACCAGGCGGCGAGGTTCGGGGTGGAGAGCATCAGATGGCCTCCGGGGCGCAGCACACGGCGGATCTCGTCGAGGGCGTCGTCCGGGTCGACGAGGTGCTCGATCACCTCGCTGAACAGGACGGCGTCGGCGGTGGCGGAGGCGAACGGCAGCCCGCCGTCGGTGAGTTCACCGCGCACCGCGTACGGCAGCCGGGCGTGGGCGCGTCTGAGGGCGTCCTGGGACCAGTCGACTCCGACGATCCTGTGGCCGGGGAGGAAGGGGGCGGCGGTGGCGGCGGCGGTGCCGTCGCCGCAGCCGATGTCCAGGACGGTCTTTGGGCCGCCGTTCGTGCCGTCCGTGGTGGCCGGCCCGAGTGCCGCGGCCAGCATGCGGGCCTGGCGGACGCTGCGGGGGGTGCCGGAGGCGACGGGGACGGCCGGGTTCTCGTAGAAGTCGCGGAGGCCGCGCCGCGGGGGTGCCGTGGTCGTCGGGGGCGTCAAGGGGTGACCTCCGTGGTGTGCAGGTAGTGCTCGAAGAGGTCGCGGAGGTGGGCGCCGTCGTCGTGCCCGAGGAGGGTGCGCGACCAACGCAGGGCGAGGTGGAGGCGGCCCGCCGTGGAGGCGGTGGTGACGGTGAGGCCGCGCGGCATACGGGCCGGTGCCGAGAACCACACGGCACGTGCGCGGCCCGCCTCCTCGCCGAAGTCCAGCGGGTACGGGACGCGGCCGATGTTGCTCAGCAGCGTCGTCGACGTCCAGGGGGCCGCCGCCCTCCGCAACCCCCGGGTGAGCGCGGCCCGCACCCCGACCGGCGCCCAGGGGGCGGTCAGCAGGGCGGCGCCGTGGCCC
>NZ_VJZC01000814.1 GCF_009377185.1 Streptomyces spongiae | reverse complement strand
GTGCGGGACGGATCACCGTCCCGCACCCCACTCGTTGTCTGCTCGCGTAGATCCTGTGTCAGGCCACGATCAGATAGATCCCGTACGCCACCGCCGCCGCGCAGGCGGCGAAGCACGCGTACGCCGCCGTCGTGGCGAGAGCCGCCGAGTTGCCGGAGGCCGTGGCCGTCTCGCGCTTGGAGAGGCCGACGATGCCGAGGGTGAAGAGGCCGACGAGGGCCACGGTGACCACGAGGCTGACTCCGAAGACGGAGCCGAGGGCTGCCCAGTCGATGTGCATGGTGGTGTGTCTTCCTTGCTCAGAGAGCGGACGCCGACGACTTCGCCGGGGTGTCGGCGGTGGCGGGAACGGCGGCCGTGAGGTCGTCGTCGGTGCGCGTGCCGGCCGGAGGCGGGGTGACCGCCGCCATGGCCGTGGTCACGACGCCGGCGGGCTCGGCGGTGTCGTTGACGTTGGTGTGGTCGACCACCTCGCGGCGCGACAGCAGCCAGATCGCGATGCTGGACGCGACGAGGAAGACGGCGACCAGCGTCGTGCCCCAGGCGCCGAAGGAGGTCACCCACTCGGCCAGCGCGCCGACGAGGGCCGCGGCCGGGAGGGTCAGGCCCCAGGCGACGAACATACGGGTGGCCGTGGACCAGCGGATCACACCGCCCTTGCGGCCGAGGCCCGCGCCCATCACGGCACCGGAGACCGAGTGCGTGGTGGAGAGGGAGAAGCCGAGGTGGGAGGAGGCCAGGATGACCGTGGCCGCGCTGGTCTGGGCGGCGAAGCCCTGCTGCGGCTGAAGGTCGGTCAGGCCCTTGCCCATCGTGCGGATGATGCGCCAGCCGCCCAGGTAGGTGCCGAGCGCGATGGCGAGACCGGCGGAGAGGATGACCCAGACCGGCGGGTCGGAGTCGGGGGCGACCGCACCACCGGCGACCAGGGCCAGGGTGATGATGCCCATCGTCTTCTGGGCGTCGTTCGTGCCGTGGGCCAGCGAGACCAGGCCGGCCGAGGTGATCTGGCCGGCGCGGTAGCCCTTGGTCGTGGCCTTGTCGTGGGCGTTCTTGCCGAGTGTGTACGTCAGCCGTGAGGCGATCATCGCGGCGATGCCCGCGACCAGCGGCGCCGCGACGGCGGGGATCAGCACCTTGGTGACGAGGACGTCACCGTGCACCGCGCCCATGCCGGCCGAGGCGATGGTCGCGCCGATCAGACCGCCCATGAGGGCGTGCGACGAACTGGAGGGCAGTCCGACGAGCCAGGTCAGCAGGTTCCAGAGGATCGCGCCGACGAGCGCGGCGAAGATCACCTCTGGTCGTATGCCCGTCTCGTCGACGAGACCTTTGGAGATCGTGTTTGCGACCTCGATGGAGAGGAAGGCGCCGACAAGGTTGAGCACGGCGGACATGGCCACCGCGACCTTGGGCTTCATCGCGCCGGTCGAGATGGTGGTGGCCATCGCGTTGGCGGTGTCGTGGAAACCGTTCGTAAAATCGAACGCGAGCGCGGTGATCACCACGATCGCGAGGATCAGCGAGAAGTTTTCCATTTACCCGGGCTTCTTTTGGACGTCAGTGGCGTGTTGACCGTAGGCAACCTGGGTGAACGGAAGATGAACTGGGCTGGACCGAGGGATGTATCGATCGGGTTGCTGACATTCCGTTTGTGGCGAGGGATGAGTGCCCGGGCGGCCAGGGGTTCGAACGTATGCGGACCGTTGTGCTCCGCATACGTTCTGTATACCTTCCGGTGGGGCCTCGCGCCCCGTAAGAGGCGCGAGGAACTGCGCGACAAGCCCCCACCGGCCCGCAGATTCCATGGAGCTCTCAGCCCTTCGCGAACCTCTTCAACTGGGTCAGAGACCCGTTGAACACGTTCTGGTCACCCGGCAGGGCCCCGCTGCCGTTGTCGTGCTGCCAGATCGTCCAGAACGTCCAGCCCCCGGGGAGTTCACCCGCCCCCGCCGAGCTGTAACGCGCAAGCCACAGCGCGTGGTTCGACCCGAAGGTCCTGCTGTTGCCGGTGCAGGCCTTCCACCAGTGGGTGGTCGTGTAGATCACCGGTCGGCGGCCGGTCTGCCGCTTCACCTCGTTGCTGAAGGCCTTGATCCAGTTGACCATCCTGGTCCTGCTCAGGCCGTAGCACTTCTTCTTCTTGTCGTACGGGTTGTACTCGATGTCGAGCGCCGGCGGCAGCGTCCAGCCGTCCGCGCGCCAGGCGCCGCCGTTGCGCACGAAGTGCACGGCCTGGGTGCGGCCTGACGACTTGTCGGGCACCGCGAAGTGGTAGGCGCCGCGGACCAGTCCCACGGTGCGGGAGCCGTTGTACTGCCGGCTGAAGTACGGGTTGCGGTAGGTGTGGGACTCGGTCGCCTTGACGTAGACGAACCTCGCGCCCTTCGACTTCGCCTTCGACCAGTTCACGTTCTTCTGGTGCGAGGAGACGTCGTGTCCCCTGGGCTTGCCCGCGGCCGAGACCGGAATCTCGACGAATGCGGTCCCCCCTATCGCGAGCGTCGCCACCGATGCCGCTATGACGCGGTGACGGCGACGGGTCGGTTTGTGGTCACAGGCCATGTTTCCCCCCGGAATGGCGACGTGTGCGGCAAATCGTCCAGAGGCTACTGGAAGATCGCTGAAACACGGGCGATCACTGGCCAATCGCTCCCCCGGGGCGATGTGTCCTGATAAGGGTGCTGCCGGAGGCAGTCCTTCCGGCCTACACTCACCCCGCCCGGCACCGCCCCGGCCGCGCGCCTGTCAGGATCGAGGTATGGCTGATCAGGGATGGGGCTCGGGAGACGCGCGGGACGCGAGCGCGGACGCGGAGGATGCGCGTGCGGTACTGGGGCGGGGTGTGCCGGACGACGTGGCGCGGGCGTGGGACGAACTCGTCGCGACGGCCCGCCGGACCGTGGCCGACGGTCTGGTCGTCGGCACGTCGGGCAACGTCTCGGTACGCGTCGGCGACACGGTCCTGGTCACGCCCACGGGAGTGCCCTACGACCGGCTGGCGCCCGACGACGTCGTGGGTGTCGACCTCGACGGCCGCCAGGTCCTCGGCTCCCTCCGCCCGACGAGCGAACTCCCCATGCACCTGGCGGTCTACGGCGCCACCGGCGCCCGCGCCGTCGTCCACACCCACGCCGTCCACGCGACGGCCGTCTCCACGCTCGTACGGGAACTGCCGCTGATCCACTACATGTCCGCCGCTCTCGGGGGAGCGGTCCGAGTTGCCCCGTATGCGACCTACGGCACGGGGGAGTTGGCCGAGAAAATGCTGCGGGCCCTGGCGGGCCGCACAGCCTGCATCCTCCAGAACCACGGCACGCTCACATACGGATCCACCCTCTCCGAGGCGTACGACCGCACGGCCCAACTGGAGTGGATGTGCCGCGTCTGGCTCACCGCGTCCTCCGTGCCGGGACTGACCCCGGCGCTCCTGAGCCCCGAGCAGGTGGCGGCGGCGGGGGAGCGGTTGCGGGGGTAAGGGCAGCCGGAGTG
>NZ_VJZC01000813.1 GCF_009377185.1 Streptomyces spongiae | reverse complement strand
CCCCCCAGCCGGACCCCCCGGCCACGGTCCGCTCGAGCGGCGTCGTCCCCATGGCGGTGACGATCGGCGAGAGCGAGGCGGAGAAGGAACGGCGCGTCGCGATTTACGTGCTGGGCGCGGGACTTGTGATGGTTTTTGTGGTTGCGGGCAGCGGGGTTGCTGTGCGGGACTGGCGTAGTAAGCGGGTTGGCGGAGCCCGGCGGGCTGGACGATGACTGGGCACCGGGCTGGTACTGGTGCTGACAACTTGAGGAACAGGGGAGAGGACAACGGGGTATGAGCAACGGAATGCGGGTCGATCTGAGCGCGCTGGATGAGGTCATCCGGAAGCTCAACGGCCTTCTCTCGGACATGGACAAGGCCAACACCAAGGCCAAGTACGAGACGGACATCCCGAGCACGGCGTTCGGCAGCATGAAGTTCTTGGAGTCCAACGAGCTTCACAGCGCCCACCAGGAGCAGAAGACCAGGATCGAAAAAATGATCAAGGATCTGCACGGGCTGATCGACGACTTCGGCACGAGCACCTCGAAGGTCAGGGACAAGTACAGCAACCAGGAGCAGGCGAACGCGCAGGGTGTGAGCGCGGCTCCTGGTAAGGGCGCGATCAACTAAGCGGTTCAGCGACCGGTCACTGACAGAGGGGACGTTCAAAAAATGTATGGCTACGGTTACCAGCCAACTCCTGAGCAGATCAAGGCTCAGCAAGAGGCTCGAGAGCAGCGCATCCAGGACAAGCACGACGAGAAGCTCGAATCGATCAAAGACGGCGGTATGGGGGGCCCAGACCGTAGTCAGCTCGACACGCCCTTCATGAAGATGGGCATCCCTGAGCTCCGATCCATGATCCTGGACGCGGACCCCGGCCGGATCTACGAGGTCAGCCAGCACTGGAAGTCGGTCCATAACATCCTGTCCGGCGGCGACGGCGACGGTAAGAGCGGCGGCGTGGACTCGGTGTCCTCGAAGGACAGCGTCGCGGGCATGATGCAGAGCGCAGTGGAAAACGTCCTGGAGCACTGGGAGGGCGACGCGTCCGAGGCGTTCCGTAAGAAGGCCAACGAGGTCATGCAGAACCTCCGGAACGCAGCTGCGTGGGCCAATCACTACGGGGAAGCCATGCACGCCGTCCAGAACGACCTGCGGAACTCCATGTCCAAGATGCGGGAGGTCGAAGAGCCTTCAGGCTGGGACAGGGCCTGGGACAAACTCACGGACGACGGGCGCAGTGACGAGCAACTGCTGGAAGACATCAACAAGGGCGTGAGCACAGACGCCGCCCGCCAGGCGAACGCCGACTCCTTGTCTGCAGGGAAGGAGGCGCAGCTGCAGGGCGTGGCGATCATGGAGCAGTTGGGGGTCAACTACAAGGCTTACTCGAAGGGTACATTCCGAGACGATGACGTGAGGGATCCCTTCCAACCCCCGAGCCCTCAAACGCCGATGCCTACCCCCATTTCCATGCCGTCTGCTGGCAGCTCGGGGCCAGGCAGCGGCAGCAGCACCGCCAAGCCGTGGAGCGCTGGGCCGACAACGAGTGTTAAGCCGTCGCCAACGACGCCCCGTGACCCGGGCATCACGGGAGGCTCACAACTCCCGACAGCCAAGACGAAGATTGACAGCATGTCCCCCGGCCTGACGGGGACCGGTCCCGTCACGGGAACGGGCGGAGGCATCAGCGGCGGGGGTGGCGGTATCGGTACCGGTGGCGCCCAGAGCCCAGGCATCGTGGCCCCCGGCGGAGCATCTGGTCTCGCGGGCGGTGCTGCCGCGCGCGGCGGCATCGGAGCCGCTGGAGGTCGCGGTGGTATGGCTGGAGGCGGCGCGGCAGCAGGCCGCGGCGCCGGAGGCCGAGCGGGTATGGGAGGCATGGGTGGCGCCGGAGCCGGCGCAGCTGGCCGAGGCGGTGCTGGTGCGGGCGGTCGCGGAGCCCTCGCTAGGTCCCGTGGCGGTGTGGTCGGTGCAGCCAAGGGGGTCACTGGCAAGGGCGCCGGCGGCGGTGCCGGCTTGCACGGCAGCCGCGGCGGAACCCAGCGCGGCGGCATGGCGGGTGGAGCTGGCGGTGTGGGCGGCCGCAACGGTCGACGGTCCGAGGAAGAGAACGGTAGGGGCGACCGTCCCGACTACTTGGTCGAGGACGAAGAGACCTGGATTTCGGAAGAAGACCGCAACCGCAACGTTCCGCGAACCATCGAGTAAGCACCGCAAGCGGGCCGGACGGAGAGTCGTCGCCTGCACCCCTATGAAGGCTGGCACCCCAGCCATGGCTGAGTGAGGAGCAAGGAATTGGGTTTCAAACGAGTCTGGTCCACGACAGGTGTCGTGGCGTTGACGGGAGCCTTGCTCCTCACTTCAGCCCCCGTTGCCTCGGCAGACGCCGTCCGGGATGCGCAGTGGCCCCTGACGGTGTACGACGCTGAGAAAGTTTGGAAGACCTCACAGGGGGCGGGAGTCACAGTCGCTGTAGTCGACTCAGGTGTAGATTCCAGTCACCCCGATCTCACTGGACAAGTTCTGCCAGGTAAGGACTTCACCGGTGCCGGAGATCCTCACAAAGATAGTCTCGGGCATGGCACTGCAATGGCCAGCCTCATCGCTGGACACGGCCACGGAGCAAATGACTCACTGGGCGTGATGGGACTCGCACCTAAAGCGAAGATTCTTCCGCTAAGGGTGAATGCGACTAGGGGCACGATTGATGGGAAGATTGATACGGCGGGTTGGACCGCTGGAGTCCGCTATGCAGTAGAGCAGGGCGCGTCAGTAATCAACCTGTCACTCGATGATTCTTCCGCATATCCTGGCTCAAAAGCCGCCAAGGCGATCGAATATGCGCAATCGCACGATGTCGTCGTTGTAGCGGCTGCCGGAAACGATGCAGGCACGGTGAATTACCCGGCCGCTCTCCCAGGCGTGGTAGCTGTCTCGGCAGTGGACAAGAGCCTTTCCCCCTGGTCTAAGTCCAACACCGGCAACGTCATTGTTGCAGCGCCCGGAGTGGAAGTCGCCCAGGCCGACCCGACGACCGCAAGTGGTTACGCGGTGGCAGACGGAACTTCTGGCTCCACCGCCTACGTCTCAGCCATCGTTGCCCTTCTCCGTTCTAAGTATCCCGACCTGACAGCAGGCCAGATCATCAACCGCCTGATCAAGTCAGCGTCCTTCGTGAACAACAAGGGCAAGACGGCCCCGGATGAGGAACTCGGCTACGGCATCGCCCGCCCAGGCACGGCGCTGACGATGGACATCCCAAAGGGCCCTAAAGAGGGCCCCCTGGCCAAGTCCTCATCATCCACGTCGACGAATTCCGGCGCCGCATCTGAGGACGACGACAGCACGAGCCAGGCCAAGAAAAAGAAGAAGTCCTCCTCCGGCAGCATTCTCCTCATCGCCGGCATCGCAGGCGCTGTGGTCGTCATCGCCATCCTCTTCGCCGTACTCCGCAGCCGCCGCAACGGCCGTAACGGCGGCCCTGGCCCTGGCGGCGGAGTCCCCCCGCAGGGAACGGG
>NZ_VJZC01000812.1 GCF_009377185.1 Streptomyces spongiae | reverse complement strand
GCTCCGGAGCGGTGGGGGGTGCCGAGCGGCGGAGGGACGCAGCGCGGTGGAACAAGTTCATGATTCACCTGGTTACTGGACGAAGGATTTTGCCGCAAGCCTTCTCCGGGGATCGCCAATGGTTCGAATCGGCATTGACAGGCTTATACGTCACCACCGCACGGCGAATGGCTACACGATCCACACATGCCCGCCACGGACGGGCGCGCCGATTTTCCCGGCATTTCCCTTCTTGCGTTTTCGCGGCGACAACGTCGGTGCGCCAATGAACTACCAGGGTCTCTGAGCAGCTGGGATCACACGATCGGGTCGAGTTGCCGGTGCGAGGGACTGTCAGCCTTCCTCCCGGAGTTCACTCGGCTCACAGTGTGATCATGAAGACTCCACGATTTCACTCCCTGCCCGGGTCCTTCGCGCACTCGGCTGCCGCAGTCGTCATCAGCCTCGCGGCAGCGATGACCTCCGCCGCACCTGCGGCGGCCCAGGCAGCCGCAGGGCCTGACCAAGACCGATGCGCGATGTCCGTCACGTCGCAGCAGGGCGTCGAGGGCATCCTTTGGGCTGTTGTGTTCGGGCCTTCGAACAGATCGAACGGGCAGGACTACTGCAAGTCCCAGTCCGAGGGCTCCCGCACCGAGGGCTCCCGCACTGAGGGCTCCCGGAGCGAGGGGTCCCGAAGGGAAGGCTCCCGGAGCGGGGAATCCCAGGGCGAGGGCTCCCGGAGCGGGGGACCGCAGGGTGAGGGGTCCCAGAATGGGGGACCGCAGGGTGAGGGGTCCCGGAATGGGGGGCCGCAGGGTGAGGGGTCCCGGAGTGAGGGACCCCAGAGTGGCGGTTCCCGGTCTGAGGGGCCTCAGAGCGGAGGATCTTCGGCTGAGGGCGAAGACTGACGGTCGGCGCACCGCCCGCCACGTACGGGCAGGTCTCCGCGCCCGCGACGCCCGCCTCCTCACCGAGCGCGACGTACGCCGCCCCGCCCCGCCTCGGCCGTCCGGACCGAGCGGGTCGAGGGCGCCGCACTCCGTGAGGAGCCGGTCGGGGGAGTGACAATCGCCGCATGGACATCCGGCAGCTGGAGTACTTCCTCGCGATCGTGGACCACGGTGGCTTCAACCGGGCGGCCCTGGCCCTGTACGTCTCGCAGCCGGCGCTGTCGCAGACGGTTCAGTCGCTGGAGCGGGATCTGGGCACCGCACTGTTCCACCGCATCGGCAAGCGGGCGGTGCTCACGGAGGCCGGAACGGCGCTGATCGAGCCCGCCCGCGCGGCCGTGCGCGGCCTGCAGACCGCGCGCGCCAGCGTCGACGCCGTCCACGAACTGCGCACGGGCCGGCTCGACATTGCCGCGATGCCCTCCCCGGCCGTCGAGCCGCTCACCTCGATGATCCGCTCCTTCGGCGACCGCCACCCCGGTGTGCGGGTGTGCGTCCGTGCCGCCTTCACCCCGAGGGACGTCATCGGCATGGTGCGCACCGGAGCCGGGGAACTGGGGCTGTTGACCACCCCCGGCCCGCTGCCCGCGAAGGACGTGGTGGCGCACCCTGTCGGCGTGCAGGGACTGGTCCTGCTGACCCCGCTCGACGGTCCGTTCCCCGCGGGCAGGGCGGTGGCGGCGGAGGAGCTGGCCGGGCAACGGCTGATCATCGTTCAGCGGGGGACGGCAGGGCGGTCCTACGTGGACGAACTGCGCGAGCGCGGCGTCGAGTTCACCGTCGCCGCCGAGACCGAGCACCGGGCCTCGGTGCTGCCCATGGTGCTGGCGGGGGTCGGGCTCGCCGTGGTGACCGACTCCTGGCGCGGGACGGCGGAGCGGGCGGGCGCACTGGTGCTCGACCTGGAGCCGAACCCCGTGCTGCGCATCGGGCTGATCCGCCGCGAGGGCCCGTTGTCCCCGGCGGCCCGGGCTTTCCTCGACTCCGCCCTGGCGCGGAAGGAACCCGAGGACTAGCGCGCCTGGAGCATCGGAGATCGGAGCGCTCCGGAGCGTCGAAGATCGGAGCGCTCTTGAGTAATCGGAGACAGACATCCGATGCGGTTGATCAGTCAAGCGTTGTCGGGGAACGCGGTCTGTTCGTCGTAGGGGATGTGGTGGGTGAGGCAGTGGTGGAGGCAGCCGAGTAGGCGGTTGAAGAGGTTGCGTTGTGCTGCGACGTGTCGTTCTTCGGCTGTGCGGCGGCGGTCGTAGTGGGCTCTTGCTCCGGCTGATGCGGTGAGGGCGGCGAAGGCCCAGATGTAGCCGGCTGAGGCGAGACGCTGATTCTTGATGTGCCTGGCCAGGACGGTGGTCTTGCGTCCGGAGGATCTGGTGATGGGGGCCGATCCGGCGTAAGCCTTGAGGGCGCGGGCGGTGGCGAAGCGGGTGTGGTCGTCGCCGAGTTCGGCCAGGACGCGGGCACCGGTGAGGTGGCCGAGGCCGGGGAAGCTGGTAATGATCTCGGCGTCCTCGTGGGTGGTGAAGGCGTCGACGACCGCGGCCTCCAACTCGTCGGCGCTGGTGCAAGCCGCCTCGAACTGCCGCAGCAGGGCGAGGGTCTTGATGCCCATCGCCTGCTCAACCAGGGGTCCCTGATGCATCTGGGGTTCGCGCAGTAAGCCGTGGAGGCGTTCGACCTCGCCGGTGATTTCGCGTTGGCGGCCGGCCTTCTTGAGGATGGCTCGCAGCTGGGGGCGGGTGAGCTGGGCGGCCTGCGTGGGAGTGGATGCTGCGGCCAGCAGGGTGCGGCTGACGGGTGAGGCGAGGCCCTCACGGAAGTGGCGGAAGACGGTGAGGAACGCGGGGAAGTACTCGCGCAGGTGGGAGCGCAGCCGGTTGCCGGTCTGGACGCGGTCCCAGACGGCGTCCTGTTGGGCTCGGGCCAGGACGGTGATGGCTTGGGCAAGGTGGCTGTCGGCGGGCAGGGGGCGGTGTTCGGTGGGGTCGGTGCGCAGGATGTGGGCCAGGACTTTGGCGTCGAGGTGATCCGACTTCTTGCGGCTGAGTGCGTAGCGGTCGCGGTAGCGGGCGGCGGTGAGTGGGTTGATTACGTAGATCGGTCGCCCGGTGGCGCGCAGGCAGGCGACCAGGAGTCCGTGGGAGGTCTCGATGGCGACGGGGATCGGGTTGTTGGGCTTGTCGCCGTGGTGGGCCAGGAGGTCGAGGAGCTGGGTCAGGCCCTGGGGATTGTCGTCGATGCGGAGCTTGGCGAGGAGGGTGCCGGTCTCGTCCAGCAGGGCGATGTCGTGGTGGTCGGTGGCCCAGTCGATGCCGCAGAACACGCTGGTCATAGGGCTGTCCTCTGGTTGGCGGTGGTGTGCTGGTCCCCGCCGGGGCAGGGGCTGCGCGTCGTCCTAATGGCAGGGCTCAAGGGCCCGTCATCCGATCAGTCGTTCGCAATCCCAGCGGTCGTCAGGGGTCTCGGTCTGCTGCGGAACTGAGGGTTCGCCGAGCGGTGAGAGGTGTTCCCTGGCGGCGGCTTGGACCACGAGCCAACGATGCCGTTGTTGGTCCTTCGGCGGGGGTGGCGGGGGCGGCCCGCGCGGGACGAAGGCAGGAG
>NZ_VJZC01000811.1 GCF_009377185.1 Streptomyces spongiae | reverse complement strand
CTCCTGCACAGGGCGGCCCGCACTCATCTGCTCCGGTGTTCCGGTGTTCCGGTGTTCCTGTAGGACGGCTCAGGGAGCCAGGCAGGCCGTCCCCGGGATCTCGCTGGGCACGCCGGGGGCGGCGGGGTCGATGAGGCCCGCGAGATCGGCCGGGGTCTGGGCGACGCAGTCGACGGTCGCGACCGGGTCCGGCACCGCTACCGCGGGTGCGGACAGGGCGCCGACGACGGCGAGGGCTCCGAGCAGGACAGTGGCGGCACGCCGCATGATCATCCCCTTGTCGGTAGGACGTATCGGTGGAACTGCTGACAAGATCGATCATTGCCCGTGCCGGGGCGTGATCACGTGCCGCGTCACTCCTCCGGGCGTGACGTAACGATCCGCCATGTGCGCGGGGTTGACCTGCGGCCCGGACCCCGCCGCGGGTCAGCCCCGCGGATCGACCCCGCGGATCAACCCCGCCGGTGCAGGGTGAGGTCGACGAGCAGGGCGCGGTGGTCGGTGCCGTCGATGTCGAGGAAGCGGGCACGCTGCGCGGCGAAGTCCCGGGACACCAGGACGTGGTCGATCTGGGTGCCGAACGTCGGGGTCGTCCGGGCGGGCCAGCTGGGTGTACGGGCGGCATCGGCGAGCCGGGCGCCGTCGAGCAGCCCGGCGTCGAGGATGCGGCGGAAGGCGGCGTGGTCCTGGGAGGCGTTGAAGTCCCCGGCGAGGATCGTGGGCGTGGAGGTGTCGGCCGCGGCGTACGCGCGCAGGCGGCCCAGCTCACGCCGCCAGGTGTCCACCTGGCCCGGCAGCGGCGGCATGGGGTGGGCGAGCTGGAGCCGTACCCGCCGTCCCTCCACCTCGGTGGTGGCGCCGGGCATGCCCATGGTGCCCGGGACGGTGGCGGCCTTGGTGAGCGGGAGGCGGCTGAGGATCACCGAGCCGTCGGATCCGTATCCCTCGACGGCCTGCCGGTACGGGTAGCCGTCCCCCTCGAAGGTGTCCCTGAGGGCCGCCGAGCACGTCTGCTCGCACTCCTGGACGAACACGAGGTCGGGGTCGTGGCGGCGCACGGCCGTGATGAGCGCGTCGGTCCCGCGCCCGAACTGCACGTTCGACGTCAGCACCCGGAGCTCGGCCAGCGGCGGCCCGCTCGGCTCGTCCGTCTTGCCGTACGGCTCGATGAACCAGGCGAGGCCGCCGAGCACGACGACGCCCCACACCAGGCCGGTGCGCCAGCGGGCGCGCAGGGCGAGGAGCAGGGCGAGGGCGGTGGGTGCGAGCAGCCACGGCAGGAAGGCGAGCAGCTGCGGCACCGGGGTGACGCCGTCGCTGCCGGCCACCCGGCACCCGAGGACCGCGCTGACCCCGAGGAGCAGCAGCCCCGCGAACCAGCCGCCCGCCCTGCGCCCGGACGCCCGCTCGTCCTCCTCCGCCGGCCGATCGGCCGCCACCGTGTCCACGTTCGGCCTCCGCCTGTTCGCTGGGTCCCGGAAGGGTGCCCGAAAACGTCCCCGAATCCTCCCTCAAGAGACGGGGGCGGTGGGGCGACGGTTGCGCATGTGCCGCACGCCACGGGGGCCCGGACGTTCAGGAGGGCGACTCGGCGTGGAACTCCTGTACGACCTCGATCCGGCCCACGATGTGCGCGTTGAACTCCGCCAGCTCCTCCGCCGGCACCCAGAGCTCCAGGACGGTCCGGCCGCCGACCTGCCGGACTGGGTACCTGGAGACGAACTCCGAGTCGATCTCGAAGCGGGTCACGTAACCGGAGCCGGAGGCGGGCACGTTCCAGTCGCGGGCGATGCGCACGGCGTAGTCCTCGTTGAGGACCGGGTAGAAGATCGGCTGCTCCGGCAGGCGTGCGGGCCAGGCGGTCCAGTCGGAGGCCTCGACGAGCGCGAGCTCCTCGGGGCCGGTCGGGCGCCACAGGGTGGTCGTCGCGGTGGTCGTCGTGGTCGTTGTCGTGGGCTGGGTCGGCATGAGGGGCGACCGTAGTCCGGTATGCGCCGCTCCGCCACGGAATTACCGCGGGTTCGGCCGGGCAGTCGGGCGGGCGGTCGGCTGGGGGTCCGGTGAGGGGCGGCGCTGGTGGTCGTGGAAGCCCGTGACCCAGGCCGCGAGCGCCACTGCCAGTCCCAGCACCACCAGCAGCCATGTCACGGTGCGCAGGGTGGCCGTCAGGGCGTCGTAGACGGCGGCCGCCGCCGCGCGCGACACGTCGGGCGGCAGGTCGGTGAGCGTCACATGGCGGCCCACGGCCACGGCGATGCCCAGCAGGGCGCCGCCCAGCGCCGTACCGAGCCCCGTCGCGAACACCGCGCGGCGGCGGCAGGCGGACACGAGGAGGCCGCCCGCGGCCAGTGCCACGGTGAGCGACGGCAGCCAGAACGAGGTGAGTTCGAGCACGCGGTATCCCTTTCGGAGCCGGTCCAGGTTCTCGGACGACAGCACGACGACCTCGGTGTGTTCGACCGGGATGCGGTGCGCGAACGGCACGCGGTCGTGCACGAGCCGTTCCTTCACCCGCTCGGTGACGGGAGCGACGTCGAGCGTCACGGGCGCCGTGGCGTCGTCGCGCACCGCCCGCAGCACCGTGTCGTGCGCGGCCCGGTTCGCCGTGGACCACGCGATTCGGTACGCCTCGGTCTGCGTGAAGGACCGCACGGCGTCGCGTGTGAACGCCCGCACCGGGCCCTTCAGCGGTGGCGCGACGCGGACCTCCCGCATGACGCCTGCCGTGACCGCGTCCGCGATCTCGTTCCGTACGTGGGGGTCGGCGGCCAGAGCCGCCGTCGCCGCCTCGTACCGTGCCCCGTCCCCGATCTCGTACGTCGCCCACGCCGCCAGCGCGCCGAGCGGCGCGAGCAGCGAGGCGAGCGCGATCAGCACGGCCGACAGGGCGCTCCGTACGTGTCGAGGCACTCTTTCAGGCAAGGCCCCCGGGACGGAGTGCGCGACCGGTCGGGGCGCTGGTGACTGCAGATGGGCGCATACGGCAATCCGTACGGGGCCCCCTCACCTGAGGCGGTGGCCCTGCTCGTCCTCGTGCGTGTAGTGCCAGTAGAAGGCCATCGCGCCCACGGCCGCGGCGACCGGCAGGGACAGGAGCGAGGAGCGCAGGACGCTCTCGTCGGTCTGGCTGTAGAGGAAGCCGAAGGCGATGCCCGCGAAGGAGGCCCACGTGGCGGCGTGGACCTCGCGGCGCAGTCGGGGTGCGGTGACGAGGACAGCGGTGAGGACCAGCATGAACGCGAGCGCGCTCACGAAGCCGAGGAGGACGTTCCAGCCGGTGATGGGGCCTCCGTCGCGGTCGATGGCCGCGGCCCAGTAGCCGTATGTCAGGCCGAACAGCATGGGGAGGGTTCGGCGTGCGAGGGTGTGGGTGCGTTCGCTGAAGACGTCGGGGAGTGGTGCGGGTGTCTCCGACAGCGGTGCCGGGTGAGTCATGTCAGTACTCCTCTCTCTCCGCCGCCCTGCCTTCCAGCGCACACCTCGGGGGGAGCGCCGGCAAGTCGGACCGCGGGTTTTTCTCGCCCCCGCCGCCCCTACCC
>NZ_VJZC01000081.1 GCF_009377185.1 Streptomyces spongiae | reverse complement strand
TGGTATAAGGGACAGCCAGTGGACCCGCCCCGGCGCGACCCCCGTGGAGACCCTCGGCCGGCAGGGCCACCACCACTGACGCGACATCTGTGTGGTGGTGGCCTCACCGGGCGGCCATACGGCACGTCGCCCAGCTGGGCTGAAGGGGGCCGTCAGGCCGCCTTACCAGGAGTGGGCGACGTCCACCACGAGCTTGTCGGACAGCTGGGTCACCTTGTACGGCAGGCGGGCGCGCACGCCCAGACCGACGTTGCTGATGCCCTCGAAGCTGCCGCCGAACTTGGCGTCGCGGAAGGTGCTGTAGCCCGTCAGGTCCACGCCCGGCAGCGACTGCTTGGCCTTGCCCGGGTAGGTCACCTTCTGGTTCTGCGTGTCGTACGAAGCCGCGATGACGCGGATCTGCAGGATCGCGCCTCCGGACACCGGGATCGGGTCCCCGCTGCCCTCCTGGCCGTAGGTGTCGACGTACTCGACCCAGTAGCCGAGCTTTCCGGCGCTCCCTGCGGGGATGTCGAAGACGATGCGGTCGTAGCAGTCGTGCTTGGCCGTCGTCACGTTCGTCAGGTACGCCGGTGCGCTGCTGCTGGTCGACGTCTTCGGCAGGCTTCCCCAGCCGGTCTCACAGGCGGCGGCCGTCGTGCCCGCGCTTCCCTCGGCGAACGCGGTCGGAGCCGCCACCACCAGGGACAGGCCTACCGCGGCGGTCGCGGCGAGTAACGCTCCACGCGATCTCGTACGCATGCTTCCTCCAAGCGGAACTTGGTGATCGGTTTTGCGCCCCACTAGATGACGACAACAGACACTTGGTTGCCTGGGGTTGGTCAGGGCTCGCAGGTCCTTGACTGGCCCGAGCACAGCCAGTCTCCGTCCGGCGGGTCGTCGAGGCCGGCGATGGACTGGACGAGTCCCCAGGCCGCGTAGAGCACGAAGGCGATACAGGCCGACATCACCAGCCACAGCACCACCTTCTTGCCCCGGGGGCTCAAGCCGACGTCCTGATCGTGTCCGAGCTGCCCCGGACATTGAAGTCACGAGCCAGACCCACGGAGTTGAGGTGGGCGAGATCGGCTTGCTCGAGTTCCACCTTGAAGGGACCTTTGAACTGGTCCTGGGTACGCCGGTGCTCACTGGGCACGCCCCAGTCGTAGCGCTTCCGCACGTCCACCCGGTACGTGATCTCGTCGCCGTGCTTCTCTCCCACGAGGCGGTACTGGAAGTGGTTCAGGGCGTAGTACCAGTCCCTACTCGTCTCACCGTCGTCGGAGACCGGTGCGGTCGACCCCCACTCGGTGGTGAACGGGCCGTCGGGACGCTTCCGTACGTCCTTCTCCAGCGTCTTGTCCACGTCGCGCTGGAACTGCGGAATGTCCCGCATCAGCTGCTGCGGCTCCACCTCTACGGTCTTGCCGGAGCCGTCGAGATAGTGCTTGACCAGACCGGCGGCGTTGGGCCAGCCACGAACGGAAGCCGCCGCGCCGACGTTGTTGAGCTGTCTGCGCACGATGTGGTCCTTCACGGTGGGTTCGAAGACGTTGTACCGACGGTCCTCGGTCTCGAAGTTGTGCGGCGTACCGAAGACCACCTTGAGGCTCGTCGTGAGCCACTCATCGATCTCGTTCACCTCCTTCAGAACCTTTTGCGCCCGCTTCTGGATGAGGTCCGCGGCCTGCTTCTTCTTCTGGTACTTCGCTTCGCCGTCCGGGTCGTCGGCCTCCGTCAGGTTCGACCATTCGACGACACCGTCCTCGGCGATCCTCATCCCCGCCTCGCGCGCGTCGCGGTCGAGCTCGCGGGCGATCTCCTGCAAGCCTTCCAGCCCCTCGGTGCCTCCGGTTCCGCGTACGCCGTCGGCCTCCTCGTCGAGAAACCGGCTGAGGGACTTGACCTGCGCGTCGAGCGCGTCGAACCCGACCTGCACCCGGTCGCAGTACTTCTGGGCCGCCTCGCCGCCCTCGCCCCTCCAGTGGTCCCTGTGCAGCTTGCGCACCACGTCGTCGTGGAACTGCTCGCGGGCCTGCCTGACCTTCCGGTGGATGACGTCGTTCCACTGGTCGGCGAACCTCTCCAGGCCCGCGACGTCCAACTCCAGAAGCTGCGAGAAAGTGACCAATGCCCTGCCCTTCAGCGGTAGATGCCGGAGAAGTCCCGTGCCGTACGGGTCTCGTTGCCGTCATAGGCATCCGCGCTGCGGCGGAAGTTGTCGGAGGCCGTGTTCAGCCGGCCACGCATCTCCTCGTTGAGCGCTTCCCAGCGGCCGTGCATGTCGTCGATGCTCTGCACGAACCCCCAGCCGTGCGCGGCCCTCGCCAGGTCCTCGGCGGCGTCCTGCGCCTCCCCCAGCGTCTTCCAGACCGTCAGTGAAGCCTCTTCGCAGACTTCCCCACAGCCTCGCAGGAACGAGGAGCTCACCCCGACATCCGGATCCGTTCCCCACGGCGGCGGCAGGTTCGGTCCCGAGGGCGAAGGTGTCGGCTCGGGGCCGGAAGGTGGCGGGCTCGGCTCGGCGGGTGCGGGGTCCGGGTCCGGTGTCGGTCCGGGTGACGGCGCCGGTGAAGGCCCCGCCGCGGGCGTCGGGTTCGGGGCTTTGGCGTAGGACAGCCTTGGATCTACGGGATCACTCATCGCATCCTCCGTGCACATCTGCGTCGTTGATCGCCAGAGCAAACATCCTCGCAAACGACTTGCGGGGCAGAGGGCACGGGGGCGCGGGAGAGGGGCGCCCCGGGTCAGGGGCGCGGCCACACGAGCGCGCCCGCTCCTCCCTCCAGCCACACCCGCAGGTGGGAGGGGTGCCCGGCGTCCATGTGCACGGTGTTCGTGGCTACGGCGGTGCGGCGGGCGGTGGCCTCCGGTTCGCCGGTGTTGGTGTTGACGTCGAAGCGGGGGAAGTTGCTGGAGGAGATGTCGAGGCGGATGCGGTGGCCGGCGAGGAAGCGGTTCGCCGTGTCGGGGGCCGTGACCTCGATCTCGTAGACCTCGCCCGGGGTGAGCGGCTCCGGGTGCTCCCAGGAGCGGTGGAAACGGCAGCGGACGATGCCGTCGGTGAGGTTCATGGCGAAGCCGTGCGGATAGTCGGCGTTGGGCGGGTGGACGTCGATCAGCTTGACGGTGAAGTCGGTGTCGGGGGCCGACGTGGAGATGTGGAGCCTTGCGGAGACCGGGCCCGCCAGCACCACGTCCCGCTCCAACGGTGGCGTGCTCAGGCTGATCACGTCCGGGCGGGAGTCCAGCGGCAGGTACGGCTCACGCGCCCCGTACACCCGGGCGTCCGGGGCGTTCTGGTCGTAGGCCCCGCCCGTCATCACCGGCTCGCCCGAGGTGACCTGGCCCCCCATGGTGGGGACCGGTCGGCGCGGGTCGAAGTCGTAGGTCACCGACGCGGCGGTCGCCGTGGGCGGGGCGGTGGTGAGGGCGCCGCCGGTGGAGAAGTACAGGGCTACGGGGGCCGTCGACGCCGGTGGCCACTGGGTGTCGGTGCGCCATGCGCCGCCGTGCCGCATCCGCCCGGCCGCGTCCCGCCGGCCGTCGCCTCCGCCCATCAGGAAGTACTGGACCGCGGGGAGGTCGCCCCACTCCTCGTTCCCGTCTTCCCCCTCGTCCGCCCGGCCCAGCGCCCGGTCGAACCACCGGCGGCGGAACTCCAGGTACGACGGGGCGAGGTTGCCGTCCAGGGTCGCGCGCGGGCCGAAGTCCACGTCTCCGGCGTACGTCTCGCAGCGGTGCCCGTGCGTCCACGGGCCCATGACCAGGTAGGAGGGTGCCGACTTCAGCTCCCGCAGGGCGGTGAAGTTCTCGATGGTGGAGCGGACGTAGGGGTCGTACCAGCTGCCCAGGTGCATGCTCGGCGCGTCCGGGAAGCGTTCGTAGAAGCCGCGCCCGTAGAGAGCCGGGTTGCGGTAGTAGTCGCCGAAGGTGTCCTGCCGCCACTGCTCCAGCACGAAGTCCTCGTACGCCGACAGGTGTCGCAGCGGCGTGCAGCCCGGCCGCCACGGCATCGCGTCGAACCAGCCCGTCACGTCCACCCGCAGCAGTTGCTCGGCCAGCACCGGGTCCGCCGTCGCCTCCGGGCTCCGCAGCGCGTGCCGCAGGGCCCAGGTCACCTGCTTCAGCTCGAAGGCTCCGCCCATCCGCATCCCCGCGTCGTACGCGGAGGAGAAACCGCCCGAGTCCTGGAACATGGCGACGAGCCCCGTCACACCTTCGGCGGCCGCGGCCGCCTGGACGTGGGCGGAGTAGGACACCCCCGTCATCACGACCCTGCCGTCGCACCACGCCTGGTTCCTGAGCCAGGCGATCGTGTCCACCCCGTCCGGGCCCTCCCCGAGGTACTTCACGAACGTTCCCTCGGAGTCGCCGCGGCCCCGGCAGTCCTGCCGTACGACGTGGTAGCCGGCCGAGGTGAAGTGCCGGGCGATGTCCTCGGGCCGCGGGATGGGCGCGTCGCCACGGTCCTGGTCCGAACCGCGCCGCGTGCGTCGGCCGTACGGGGTGCGTTCCAGGAGTACGGGCAGCGCGGGTGCCTCCGGTCCGGGTGAGGCGGAGTACAGATCGGCGGCCAGACGGACGCCGTCCCGCATGGGGACGCGCAGGGTGCGGCGCCACAGGGCACCGTCCTGGAGCGGTTCGGGCCGGCCGGCGTGGGAGGTGTCGTACGAGGTCACTCCCGTGACGCTAAGCAGCGGACCGGGGCATGGCGATCACTTGACGTCATCAGGTCAACTGTTCCGCAGGACGGTGACGGGACCGGAGACGGGACCTACTGTGCAGCGCAACCCAGGAACGCCCCGCGTTCCGTCGCGGCGGATCGTGCCCGGCTCCGGGCCCCTTCGCACCGCTCGTGGCGCTGCCGCGAGCACTGCTCTCGGCGCTGCCGCGCCTTCCCCTCGCTTCCCCGTCACCCGTCCCACCCGCCCTCACAGGAGGCCGCCATGAGCACACCCGACAGCCATACCCGGGAGGTGCGGGCAGAGGTGCCGCCCGAGCTGCAGGCCGCCGAACCCGACGAGGAGGGCCGCGGCCCCCGGCCCGACGAGGGCGGCCGTGGCTCCCGGATCCTCGACCTGGTCGAGCGCGCGGGCAACGCGCTGCCGCATCCGTTCTGGCTGTTCTGGATCCTGGCCGGGGTCGTCGCCGTCGTCAGCTGGGCCCTGAACGTCTCCGGCCTGCGGGTCGAGGACCCCTCCTCGGGCGACCTGGTCGGCGTACGCAGCGCCCTGTCGGCGGACGCCGTACGGGACCTGGTCACCGGCGCCGAGGAGTCCTTCGTGACCTTCGGCCCGCTCGGCATCGTGCTGATGGTGATGCTCGGTGTCGCGGTCGCCGAGCGGTCGGGGCTCTTCGAGGCGCTGGCCCGCCGCATGCTGTCGGGACTGTCCCCCCGTACGGTCGTCCTGGGCGTGGCCCTGGGCGGCGTACTGGGGAAGTTCCTGTCCGACTCCGCGTACGTGGTCCTCATCCCGCTCGGGGCGGTGGCCTTCCGGGCCGTGGGCCGCTCCCCCATGCTCGGCATGATCGTCGCGTTCGTCTCCATCAACGCCGCGGGCGACGCCAACCCGCTGATCGCCCCGGGTGACGCGCTGTTCGCCTCCGTGGCCACCGAGGCCGCGCAGCTCGTCGACAAGGACGTGGTGGTCCGCGCGACGGACAACATGTATTTCACCACCGTCTCGGCGTTCGTGCTGGCCGGCACGATCGCCCTGGTCGTGGACAAGATCCTCGCCAGGCGCGAGCACCACCTGGTCCCCGACGCGGACCTGGAGGCCGCCGCGGCACAGCGGACGGTGGCCGCCGAGGTCGACGACGCCACCGAGCTGCGGGCCCTGAAGCTGACCGGCCTCGCCGTGCTCGGCTACGCCACGCTGATCGTGCTCGCGATGCTGCCCGCCTCGTCACCCCTGCGCGGCGAGGGAGGCGCGATCGTGGAGTCCACCTTCATGAACGCCATCGCCGTCTTCCTCACCGTCTTCTTCCTGATCGTCGGCGCCGTGTACGGGCGGCTCACCGGGCGGATCAAGGGGAGCCGAGCGATACCGGAGTTCATGGCGGACGGAGTGCGCTCCATCGCACCGCTGCTGGTGCTGTTCTTCGCCGTGTCGCAGTTCCTCGCCCTGTTCAAGTGGACCAACATCGCCACGGTCGTCGCCGTCGAGGGCGCGGACTTCCTGAAGCGGCTGGGCGCGCCCACCCTGGTCCTGTTCGCCCTGCTGATCGTCGCGGTCGCGCTGATGAACCTGCTCATCACCTCCGGCTCCGCCCTGTGGACCCTGGTCGCCCCGGCACTGGTGCCGATGCTGCTGCTGCTCGGCACCAACCCGGCCACCACCATGGCGCTCTACCGCATCGCCGACTCCTGCACGAACTCCATCACCCCGATGAGCACCTCGTTCATGCTCTGTGTCGGCTATCTGCAGACCCTGCGCCGCAAGGCCGGTATCGGCACCCTGGTCTCCTTCACCCTGCCCGTCGCCATGATCATGCTGGTGGTGTGGGTGCTGCTGTTCTTCGCCTGGTACCTGCTGGGTATCCCGCTGGGTCCGGGCGCGCCGGTGCGGTGAGTTCCGCCGTACGCTGCGAGACGTGAGCATCGTCCTCGACCTCGGAGGACTCGGCCCCGCGGATGTCGTGGCCGGGCCCTCCGCACTGTCGGAACTGATGGCGAGCCTGCATGTCCTCGCCGAACCCGAGCACCACCCGGAGGCCGCCGGCTGGGCGGCCCGCGCCGCCGCGGCGGACCCCGGTCTGCGCGACGAGTTGTCCGTGTTCGCCCCGCTCTGGGCCCGCTTCCGCTGTCGCCTGTTCTTTCCCTTCCTCCCTCGTACGCCCCCGCTCGCGGCGAGCCTGGACGAGGAGCTGGCGGCGATCGAGGCGCTCCCGGCCGAGGACTTCCTCGAACTGGTGGCGCCCGGCGTCCTCGGCACCAGCGCGCAGCCCGTGCCGCCGGCCCGCGAGCTGCGCGCCGGCACCGCCGCCGCGGAGGACTACGCACGCCGCTGTCTGCGCCGCTCCTACGCCCGCGGTGAGCTGGCGCGACAGCTGGTGACGGCGCCGCTGGAGCTGCGGGACCGACTGCTGGAGGTGCTGCGGGCCGCCGACACCGCGTTCTTCGCCGAGGACTGGCGCACCCTGCGGTCGCCCCTGGAGGACCACGCGCGGGATGTACGTCGCCGGCTGGCGACCCTCCCCCTGGGGGCACCCCCGGCCGAAGGCTGGGGGACTTCGGCCGGGGGGACCCCCACCTCGCTTCGCTCGCCCGCGGACGTACTCACCGAGCTGCTGCCGACGGCGGCCCGGGTCGGACCAGGGGAACGGGTACGGCTGGACAAGCTGCAGATCGACGAGGTGAAGGTGGCCCCGCGCCCCCTCGTTCTCGTCCCCTCCGCCCGGGTGTGGCCGCATCTGACGGTCAAGCCCGAGCACCCGTCGTGCGTGGTGGTGCAGTACGCGGCGCGCGGCACCACCCCGGCCGAACAGCTGACCCTGCGGGACCTGCACCACCGCCTGATGGCGCTGACCTCGCCCGCCCGGATGGAACTGTGCCGCCATCTGCTGGGCGAGCCCATCACCACCTCGGAGCTCGCCGCCCGGCTCGGCTCCAGCGAGCCACAGGTCTCCCGCGCCCTGCGGACCCTGCGCGACGCGGGCCTGCTGCGCTCCACCCGCGACGGCAAGCTGGTACGGCACCGGCTCGCCACGGATGTCATCCAGCGGTTGGGGCACGACGTCCTCGCGACCGTGGCGCGGTGAGCCGAAGAGGCGTACGCGAACGGGGCGGCGTACTCCGACGCGGTGTCGGGTACGCCGCCCTGGGGCGGTACGAGGTGCGGGAGGTGGCCCGCGCTGTCATGGCGGTTACTTCGGGTCGCTGTTGAACTTCGAGGCCGACCAGGAGTAGCCGAGCACCGCGAGACCCACGCTCCAGCCGATGGCGATCCACCCGTTGTTGCCGATCTCGCTGCCGAGCAGCAGGCCGCGCAGGGTCTCGATGGCGGGGGTGAAGGGCTGGTACTCGGCGATGGGCTGGAACCAGCCGGGCATGGAGTCGAGGGGGACGAAGGCGCTGGAGATGAGGGGCAGGAGGATCAGCGGCATGGCGTTGTTGCTGGCGGCCTCGGCGTTCGGGCTGACCAGGCCCATGCCGACCGCGATCCAGGTGAGCGCCAGGGCGAACAGCACGAGCAGCCCGAACGCCGCCAGCCACTCCAGGGCCGTGGCGTCCGTGGATCTGAAGCCGATGGCCACGCCGACGGCGCCCACGAGGACCACACTGGCGATGCACTGCAGCACGCTGCCGATGACGTGTCCGATGAGTACCGAGCCGCGGTGGATCGCCATCGTACGGAAGCGGGCGATGATGCCCTCGCTCATGTCGGTGGAGACGGACACCGCCGTCCCGATGGTGGTGCTGCCGATGGTCATGAGCAGGATGCCGGGGACGATGTAGGCGATGTACGCGGAGCGGCCTTCGCCGCCGCTCATCGCGCCGCCGAAGATGTAGACGAACAGCAACAGCAGCATGACCGGCGTGAGCAGCAGGTTCAGGGTGAGGGACGGGTAGCGCCGGGCGTGCAGGAGGTTGCGGCGCAGCATCGTGGACGAGTCGCGCACGGCGAGGGAGAGGGAGCTCATCGGGCGTTCTCCTTGGGCTGGTTGGGCTGGTTGGTCTGGTTGGGGATGTGGGCCGGGCCGGTGAGGGCGAAGAACACGTCGTCGAGGTCGGGGGTGTGCACGGTCAGTTCGTCCGCTTCGACGCCGGCCGAGTCGAGCCAGTCGAGGAGGGAGCGCAGCTCGCGCTGGCTGCCGTCGCTGGGGATCTGCAGGGCGAGGGATTCGTCGTCCCGGGAAGCCTCGCGCAGGGCGGAGGCGGCGTTCTCGTAGGCGGTCGGGTCGGTGAAGCGGAGGCGGATGTGGCCGCCGGGGACGATGCGCTTGAGCTCGTCGGCGGTGCCTTCGGCGGCGATCTTGCCGTTGTTGAGGACGGCGATGCGGTCGGCGAGTTCGTCGGCCTCCTCCAGGTACTGGGTGGTGAGGAAGACGGTGACGCCGCCGGTGACGAGTTCGCGGATGATCTGCCACATGGTGTGGCGGGAGCGGGGGTCGAGGCCGGTGGTGGGCTCGTCGAGGAAGATGATCCTCGGGTCGCCGACCAGGGTCATGGCGATGTCGAGGCGGCGTTTCATGCCGCCGGAGTAGGTGGAGGCGGGCTTCTTCGCGGCCTCGGTGAGGTCGAAGCGCTCCAGCAGTTCGGCGGCGACCCGCCGGCCCTCGCTCTTGGACAGGTGATGCAGGTCCGCCATGAGGAGCATGTTCTCCTCGCCGGTGATCAGGCCGTCCACGGCGGAGAACTGCCCGGTGACACCGATCGCGGCGCGCACCGCCTGCGGGTCGGCGGCCAGGTCGTGGCCGCCGACGTGGATCTGACCGGAGGCGGGGTCGGGGGAGATGAGGGTGGAGAGGATCTTGACGGCGGTGGTCTTGCCGGCGCCGTTCGGGCCGAGCAGGGAGAAGATCGTTCCTTCGGGGACGGTCAGGTCGACGCCGTCGAGGACGGTCTTGTCGCCGTAGGACTTGTGCAGTCCGTTCGCCGCGATGGCCAGGTCGGTCATGAGGGGTGCTCCTTCTAGAGGCTGGTGGCGGTGATGTCGCCGTGGGAGGTGGTGGCGCGGATGTGCAGGCCGGCGGCGGCGCCGTCGGTGTTGAGGAGCGTGTTCTGGATCCGGCCGTAGGTGGTGCCGGCGTCCAGGGAGGCTGAGATTCCGCGGGCGGCGCTGATGGACACGTCGCCCATCTGGGTGGTCAGCACGACCGCGCCGCGCACCGCCTCGGCGATGTGGATGTCGCCCTTCTGCGTGCTGATCTCCGCGGGGCCGCCCAGGCGGCCGATGGAGACGTCACCGGCGGCGACGGTGAGGCGCATGCTCGCGACCTCGTCGACCTTGATCGCGCCGTTCGCGCCCTCGAAGACGACGTCGCCGAGGCGTCCGACGGCCCGGAACTCCGCGGCGGCCGACTGCGCCTCGACACGGGAGTCGGCGGGCAGCTGGATGGTCACCTCGATGGATCCGGAGGGGCCGAGGTACTGGTTCTTCGCCGCCGGGGCGTCGATCCGCAGGACCCCGTCGTCGTATTCGACCGTGGTCTGCTCCGCCGCCTTCACGTCGCGGCTCTTCGAGGCGTTCGCGGGCAGGACCTCGACCGTGGTGTCGGCCCGGTCGGCGGCGATGAACTGGATGCGTCCCGCGGGGATGTCGAGGACGGCGGTGATCGGGGTGGAGGTGTCGAACTTCTGCATCGTGCGCTCCTTGGAGTCGTCGTAGGCGAGTCGCTGTAGGCGAGTCGTTGTTTCCGACGCCAGAAACGCTACGTTGCGTTCAAGAATCCTTCAACAGATTCGTTGCACCTGATTAACATCAATGCAGCTCAGGGCCATGAAATCGTTGCAACGGCTTGAACTTGAATGCAACAGCAGCCGGTCGTCTCGTTGCAATGAAGGGGCAGTGAACGCTATGGTGGGGGCACCAGGGAGAGACGAAGGAGATCGCGATGCCGGGAGGCAGGCTCACCCAGCAGGAACGTCAGCAGATCGCGCTGGGGCTGGCCGACGGCCTCGCCTACGCGGAGATCGCCAGAGGTCTCGATCGTCCGACCTCGACGATCACGCGTGAGGTGACGCGCAACGGAGGCCCCACCGGCTACCGCGCCGACCTGGCCCACCACGCCACCGAACGCCGCGCCCACCGGCGCAGGCAGGCCGCGCCCCGGGGGGCACAGGCGCCCGCGCAGGCCCACGGACGCGACTCCGGGGCCGTGCGCGAGTACGAGGAGATGTTCACCACCCTCTTCATCCAGCAGGGCCTGCCCAAGATGGCGGCCCGGGTGCTGACCAGCCTCTACACCACCGACGAGGGCAGCCTCACCGCGTCCGAACTCGTCCAGCGCCTCCAGGTCAGCCCGGCGTCCGTCTCCAAAGCGGTCACGTTCCTCGACAACCTTGACCTCATCCGCCGCGAACGCGACGAACGCCGCCGCGAGCGCTACGTCGTCGACGACGACGTCTGGTACCAGTCGATGATCGCCAGCGCCCGAGGCACCGCCCAGATCGCCGAGACCGCACGACAGGGCATCGGCATCCTCGGCCCCGGCTCCCCGGCCGCCACCCGCCTCGAGAACATCGCCCGCTTCGTCGACTTCGTCACCGAGAACATGGCCCGTGCCGCGGAGCAGGCCCGCGACGTCCTCCACATGAAGGCCGAAACACCCTCAGGCGGCGCCGCAACGCCGGGTTCGGACGGCGGATAGACAGCCGTCGCGTCCAAGAGGTGCGTGCCGTGGCTTCCAACGGGTGAATCCGGTGGGTCGGCACGTGGCGGCCGAGGTGACAGCGGGAAGCCCATCCTGCGTACCGGACAACCGATGCGCAGGGAGCGACCCCATGCCGAAGTTCCTCATCCAGGCCACGTATACGCCCGAGGGCACCAAGGGCCTGCTCAGCGAGGGCGCGAGTGGCCGCCGCGCCGCGGTCGATCAGGTCGTCGCCGATCTCGGCGGGACGGTCGAGGCCATGTACTTCGCCTTCGGGGAGGACGACACCGTGCTCATCGTCGACTTCCCCGATCCGGTCGCCATGGCCGCCGTCAGCCTCACCATCAAGGCCAGCGGCGCCGTCAACACCCGGGCCACCCCTCTCCTCACCCTCGACGAGATCGACGAGGCAGCCCGCCGACAGGTGAACTTCCGCGCACCCGGCCGGTGAATCACGCCCGCCGCGAACGGCACTCAGCCCCCTACCGCTCAGCGAGTTCTACGGGCCTCTGTTCGCACTCACAGAGGCCAACAGCCGAATATTCCGGGCTTGCATGGAACGCACGGCGAAGCGCCCTGACGGGCAGTCACCCTTCGCCGTCGGCGGAGAACCCCCGACGGACGAGGAGCTGTCGGAGTGGCGATTGTGGGTACGCGCAGGAATCCTTTGTGCGACTCAAGGCGGAGCAAGCCACGCTTCTGGGCCGCCGTCGAAGCTGACCCCCTGTCAGTCATCGGTGGAGTCGGCGAGGTCGAAGTGGCGGGAGACCTCCTCGATCGTGAAGCGGGACCGCAGCTTGCAGGCGGAGTTCTGGTTGGCGAAGAAGCCGGGGCGCCACAGCGCCTTCTCGCGTGGCACCGCTCGCTCCCAGGTGACCGGCACGATCCACTCACGACGGTCCTCCCCGTCCGCCGGCTCCCCCGCGCTCGTCTCCCCTTCCTGCGTCTGCCCACCGCGCCGGTAGGTGCCCTTCAGAGGGAGTTCGGCCATCCTGCGGCTCTCACCGTCGATGGTGAGGAGCGCACCCTCGAACGGCTGAGGCTCGCCGGAGACGGTGCCGACGCCCACGTAACCCGTCTTGGGGATGTGGGTGAACACGCGCGCTCCGAGCGGCAAGGAGCGGAGCGTGCGGGAGAACCAGTCCCCTCCACCGGCCGACACGAAGCCGTAGCGAAGGGCGTCCTCCCAGCTCCGGCTGCCCGACTCGTCGCCGAACGAGACGTACCAGTCCGTCCCGTTCCACGGCTGCTGCTTCCCGCGTCGCTTCCCGCCCGCCGACGGCATCACGGTCTCGGCCTCGTCGATCAGCCAGGTGCGGGCCAGGTACGAGCGTTCCTCGTCCTCGAAGTAGCGGAAGAAGAGGACGTTGACCGGCACCTGGTACCCGGACGCCAGGTAGGTGACGATCCTCTCCGTCGCCGCGTCGATCTCACTCGCCACGATGGTGAGAGCGTGGGTCGAGTTCAGGACCTCCGGCGGACTGCCGCCGAACCGCAGCGCGAACGCCTCGTCCAGTTCCTCCGGCAGCCCTCTGCCGCGGGCGTAGGAGGTGTAGATGTCCCGTATCTGTTCGTTGGTCAGCTCCTGGACCCAGGAGCCGTAGTCGAGGACCTGGGCCACCACCTCACGAGGCGTGCGGTCCCGTTTGAGCTCGAGGACGTGCAGGCCCCCTTCGGCATCCATGCCGAGCAGGTCGACGACCTTGCCGTACTGCGTGGACACCTGTCGGCCGATCAGCAGCAACGGGTGGCCGAGAATGCCCGGGTCGGCCTCGATGAGCTCCTCCAGCCGGGACTCCAGGGGCATCGACCGGGTGGCGACCCGCACGGGCCTGTCGTCCACCCGCCACAGCCCGAACTCCAGCGGCATCCCAGTCCCCTTCCGCTCGGCCCAAGGCGCGGCCGGTCAAGCGAGAGACAGTATGCCGTCGAAGGCTCCGTGGAGGTGGAGCACCTGGGAACAGGACACTCCGGGCGCCGCTACTCAGGTCAACTCCTGTGGCTGAGCGGTGTCGTAGCCTGTTCGCCATGTTGCGCCGCGTACAGGCCTTGCCGTGGATACACACGGCGTATGACATCGCGATCTCGCTGTTCGTGGCCTGGACTGCCTGGACCTCCGGCACGGATGAGGACTTGTTCATCGGCTGGGCGATGGCCCTGGCGCTGGTGTTCCGGCGACGCCGGCCGATGACGGTGATGGTCGCGGTCTCGGTCCTTGCGCTGGTCCAGTACGTGCTGTCCTCCCCGGCCCCGTACGACGTGGCGCTGTTTGTCGCGATGCTCTCGGTGGTCACCCATGCCCGGCTGATGTGGCATGTCTACACGGCGGGTGCGGTCGTACTGCTGGGCGTGGTGGTGGCCTTCGGCGGGTTCCTCCCCTTCGGCGAACAGGACGGCGACGACTTCGGCTTCACCCTCGCCGGTGCCTGCGCGGCCCTGTGGCTGACCGCGATGGTGCTGCGGACCCGTCGGCTGTACGTGGCCACCCTGGAGGACCGGGCCGCCACGGCCGAACGGGAGCGCGAGCACCTGGTGCAGCTCGCGGCGGCCGAGGAACGCGCCGAGATCGCCCGGGAGTTGCACGATGTGGTGGCCCACAGTCTGGCGGTGATGATCCTGCAGGCCGACGGGGCCGGGTACGTCCTCAAGTCGGACCCCGACCGGGCCGGTACCGCGCTGAAGGCCATCGGCGACACCGGCCGTGACGCGCTGGAGGACATGCACCGGATCGTGCGGGTCCTGCGCGGCGGCCGGGCCTCCGGCCAGGGCGACGCCCCGGACGCGGATGCCGACCGCCGCCGGGTCTCGCTGGACGACCTGGAGACGGTGGCCGAGCGGGCCCGAGCGGCGGGGCTGCGGGTGACCCTGGAGATCGAGGGTGACCGGGGCGGCCTGTCGACGGCGGACGAACTGACCGTTCTGCGGGTCGTCCAGGAGAGTCTGACCAATGTGCTGCGGCACGCCGGTCCCGGCGCCGAGGTCACGATCAGCCTGAGGTTCGACGAGGACGTGGTGGTGATCGGTGTGGTCGACGACGGAGCCGGCAAGCTGGCCGGCTCCCGGCCCGCGGCGGACCGGGGCACCGGCGGGAACGGTCTGGTGGGCATGCGTGAGCGTCTGGAGGTGTCCGGCGGCAGTTTCACCGCCGGGCCACGCCTGGGCGCGGGTTGGCAGGTCGACGCGAAGCTGCCGGTGAGCCGACAGGCCGACAAGCCGGTCAGGACGACGGGATGAGTGAGATGAGCGGACCGATACGTGTCGTCGTGGTGGACGACCAGCCACTGATCCGCGCGGGATTCGCCATGGTGCTGGCCGCGCAGAGCGACATCGACGTCGTGGGCGAGGCGGAGAACGGCGCGGACGCCCTGCGGTTGCTGGCGGGCACCAAGGCCGATGTCGTCATCATGGACATCCGCATGCCCGTCATGGACGGGGTGGAGGCGACCCGGAGGCTCAGTGAACTCCCCGACTCGCCCAAGGTGTTGGTGCTCACCACCTTCGACACCGACGAGGACGCCTTCGCCGCACTGCAGGCCGGAGCCAGCGGCTTCCTGCTGAAGAACACCCCGCCGGAGGAGGTCGTGGGGGCGATCCGTGTCGTGGCGGCCGGCGAGTCCGTCGTGGCCCCGCGCGTCACCCGCCAGCTCCTGGATCGGTTCGCGGGCAAGCTGGCGCCCACGCCCCGCCACGACGAGCGGCTCGACCTGCTGACCACGCGCGAACGGGAGGTGCTCGGGCTGATCGCCGAGGGCCTGTCCAACAGTGAGATCGCCACCAGGCTGTTCATCGCCGAGGCGACCGTGAAGACCCACTTCGGGAAGATCCTCACCAAACTGGACCTGCGCGACCGGGTGCAGGCCGTCATCTTCGCCTACGACTCCGGCCTCGTGGCCCCAGCGGGCTGACCGACCCCCGGCGGGAGGAGGCCGGACTGCGACTGTGGTCGTAGTCCCGCCCTCCCCTCCCGGTCGCAGTTCCGCGGCCCGGAGATCAGGTTCTGAACCGATGTGCCGCGAAGCCTGGTCTTCGAGAATCAATCCTGCTGGTCGACAAGAGTCGAAGAACAGCATCGGCAGAAATTCTCGGAGGGCATCATGTCGGTTTCCACTGTTCCCGCATCCAAGCGGACGAAGAAGGCCGTACTGTTCGGCGCCATTGCGGCGGTGGTTCTCGTGGCGGCCGCGGTCGCCGGAAATTACTGGTGGACGGAGCACAACAGGCCCAGCCAGGCGTCCAAGGCCGACTGCGCGCTGGCGCAGCAACTCGTCGACTCCGTGAAGGAGATCCCCGGCGACAAGGCGGGCATCGAGAAGTGGGAGAAGTCTGTTCAGCAGGGCAGGAAGCAGCTCAAGGACGGATACCTCGCCTTCAATATCTCGAATTTCCACGGCATGGCGGCCATGAAGGCGAAGGGCGAGGGAGCCCCGACCGAGAAGCGCGTGACCGAAGTTTCGGACAAGGCCAACGAGCACTGCGCGGACGCCCGGGCCGTCATCGAATTCCCTCCGCTTGCCTCCTGACGCTTTCGCAGAAAGGGGAATCGGAGGTCATGGCGATGAGGCAGGGAACGGAAATGCCCGCGACCAAGGGTGAGGACATCGCCGCAGCCGCGGATCTGGTGAAGACGTATCGGCAGGGCGAGGCGCAGATCAGGGCCCTGGACGGAGTGTCGGTCGGCTTCGCCCGGGGGCGGTTCACGGCCATCGCGGGCCCGTCGGGCTCGGGCAAGTCGACGCTGATGCACTGCCTGGCCGGGCTCGACTCGGCCACCTCGGGCCAGGTGACGCTGGACGGCACGGAGTTGACCGGTCTGTCCGACCGGGCGCTGACCCGCGTACGGCGGGACAAGGTCGGCTTCGTCTTCCAGTCGTTCAACCTGCTGCCCCAGCTGACCGCTCTGGAGAACATCGCGCTGCCGGTCACCATGTCCGGCCGGCGCCTGGACCACGAGCTGCTCGACCACCTCGTCGGCGTACTCGGCATCGGCGACCGGCTGTCCCACCGGCCGGGCGAACTGTCCGGCGGCCAGCAGCAGCGCGTGGCACTCGCCCGGGCCCTGGTGGCCCGGCCCGCCGTGGTCTTCGCCGACGAGCCCACCGGCAACCTGGACTCGCGGTCGGGCACCGAAGTACTCGACTTCCTGCGCCGCTCCGTGCGCGACCTCGGCCAGACCGTGGTCATGGTGACGCACGACCCCCGTGCCGCCGCCTACGCCGACCGGGTGCTCGTCCTCGCCGACGGACGCGTCGTCGACGACGTCGACGTGGCGGCGGGCGCGGATGTCGGTCGAGCCCTGCAGACCGTGGGGAACGCGCGGACCGCGACGGACGTGGGGACCGCGGCCGGCGTAGGAACCGCGGCGGACGCGGGGACCGCGGCCGGCACAGGGACCGTGGGATCCGCGGGATCCCTGGGGAGGACCCGATGACCCCCTCCTGGCGTGCGAGCGTCCTGGGGTCGCAGCTGGCCGAGCTGCTGCGGCGGCCCGGCCGGCTGCTGACCACCGGACTGTCGGTCCTGGTGGCCGCGTTCGTGGTGTTCGCCACCGTCATGGCGCAGCAGATCACGGTGAACACCACCCTCGACCGCTTCCGCGGCACACCCGAGGGCGTCAGCCTGGTCGCGAAGCCCGACCAGGACACGGGGACCGACTTCGACGCCGCCGCGCTGAAGCGGATCCGCGCGTTGCCCGGTGTGGCCGGGGCCGTCGGGCGTGTGGACGCCGGCGGGTTGATCGCCGGGCGGTTCAACAGCTACCTGGAACTCAACTCCGACCCCGGCACCGGACCGCTGTCCCGCGTCGAGCTCGTCAAGGGCGACTATCCCGACGGCGCCCGCGAGATCGCGGTCAACCGCCGGGCCGCCGAGGAGCTGCGGCTCACCCCTGGCAGCCGCACCACCCTGCTCCTCAACGACCCCGAGAACCCGGAGAAGCCCCGCAAGGTCACCTTCACCGTCACCGGCGTGGTGAAGAGCACCGCGACCGCCGAGCAGTCAGCCGACGGTTACGCCCCCGACGCGTACCTCGTGCCCTACGGGCAGTCGCCGGGCTA
Source organism: Streptomyces spongiae (assembly GCF_009377185.1). Classification (GTDB taxonomy): domain Bacteria; phylum Actinomycetota; class Actinomycetes; order Streptomycetales; family Streptomycetaceae; genus Streptomyces; species Streptomyces spongiae. The sequence continues at coordinate 8,496 of NZ_VJZC01000081.1, read as the reverse complement.
TCCGCGCGTGGACGTCCGGGCCAAGGACGGTGTGCCCGTGAGCGAGCTGTCCCGGCAGGTGCGCGCCGCGCTCGGCAAGGCGTCCCCCGGTGCGTCGCTCGTGTCCGGCGGCGCGGTGCGGGCCCAGGAGGAACGCGAGGCCGTGGGCGGGGACCTCAAGGAGATCTTCCAGCTCATCTCCGTGTTCCTGGCCGTGGCGGTGGGAGCCGCGGCCCTGGTCGCCACTTCGACGTTCCGTATCGTCTTCGCGCAGCGGCTGCGGCAGTTGGCGCTCCTGCGCGCCATCGGCGCCCCGCAGCGCCGGCTGGTGACCGCGCTCGCCGTCGAGGGTGCCCTGGTGGGCGCCGTCGCGGGCACGCTCGGGGTGGTGACGGCGCTGGGCGCCGGGCATCTCGCCCCGTCGGCCGCGAGTCTCCTCGCGGGCCAGGAGCTGTCCGCACCGGGCGTCCCCGTGTTGGACGCGCTGCTGGTGGTCGTGGGAACCGTGCTGGTGACGGTCGCCGCGGTCCTCGCCCCCGCCCTGTCGGCGGCCGGTGTGTCACCGCTGCAGGCACTGCGCGCCTCCGGCACCGTCTCGGGCGAACGCCGTATCCACCCCGTCCGGCTCGGCGCCGGAGTCCTCCTCGCGGCCGTGGCCACCGGCCTCGTCGCCCTGCTCGTCGCCCAACTGCCCCAGCCGGGCCAGACGGACTACGACCGCGACTTCGGCATGATGGTCACCGTCGCCTCGGCGGGCTTCGCCTTCCTGGCGCTCATCACCCTGGGTCCGCTCCTGGTCCGCCCTGTGCTGACCATGGCCGGGTGGCCGCTGCGGCGGCTGGGCACCACCGGCAGACTGGCCGTCAGCGGAGTCGGAGGCACACCGCGCCGTGCCGCGGCCGTCTCCGTGGTCGTCGCCCTCGGCGTCGCCCTGGTCTCCGGCGCGCTCGTCAGCGTCGCCTGCCTCAGCGGCTACATGGAACGCGACGCCGCCGTCCAGGCACCCGCCGACTTCGACGTCTCGGCCGACGCCAGGGGCTGGGACGCCGCCACGGTCCGGCAGTTCGCCGCCTCGCCCCGGCTCACTCATGTCACCGGCTACCGCGCCGTCACGGTGACCGTCGAAGGCCGGGAGTTCGAGGTGAAGGACCTGGATCCGACCGCCCTGCCCACCGGCAAGGACATCGACACGGTCACCGGCTCCCTCGGCGACCTGGGCCCGGGCAACGCGGTCGTCTCGTCCGACCTGGCCGAGGCCCTCGGTGTGCGGGCGGGCGACACCTTCACCCTCCCTTCCTCACTCTCGGCTTCTCCCCCACTCTCGACTTCGCTCGAGCGGGGGGACCCCCATGAGCGGGGGGACCCCCATGAGCGGGGGGACCCCCATCGCCGCGGCGACGTGCGGCTGACCGTGGCTGCCACGCTGCCCGGTCAGGGCCCGCTCCAGGCGGACGCACTCGTCGCACCCGCCGACCTCGACCGGCTGGGTGCCCCCGCGAACGCGACGGGCATCCTCGCCGACGCCGCAGGCGAGGGTCTCGCCGCCCGGGGCGAGGCGCACCGGGCACTGGAGACCCTGATCCGTGCGCATGTCCCCGACCCCGACGACGTCAGCCTCCAGATCCTGGCGGAGGCCCGGGACAGCGGTCGGGAGACGGTCGACATGTTGCTCACCACCGCCCTCGGGCTCGTCGCCCTGACCGTCCTCATCGCGGTCGTCGGCGTCACCTCCACCACCAGCCTGACCGCGATCGAACGCACCCGTGAGTTCGGGCTGCTGCGCGCTCTGGGCCTGGGCGGCGGCGCACTGCGCCGGACCATCGCCATGGAAGCCGGTCTGTACGGCGTCCTCGGCGGCGTCCTCGGTCTGGCCCTCGGCATCCCCTACGCCTGGCTGCTCGTCCGCACCGCCGTCACCGAGGCACCCCTGCGGCTGCCCGGAGGACAACTGCTCGTGGTCTTCGTCGGCTTGGCGGCCCTCACCTCCCTGGCCGGCCTCCTGCCCGCCCGGCGCGCCGGCCGCGTCACCCCGATGACCGCACTGGGCGGCGCGGAGTGAACCGGCGGCAGAGCAACCGGAGTTGAGGCTCTCTCGTCATCACCTGACAACGGCATCGAAAGGCAGACAGTGATGGAAGTACTGGCAGTGGCTCTGATCGGCGGACTCATCGGCGCGGGCGTGGCGTTCCCCCTGGTGCGCCGCGACCTCGGTACCCGCCGCGCGTCGCTGATCACCGTCGTGGCGTTCGTGACCGCCGGGATCGGGTCGCTGTTCGTGTTGTACGGGGCGCTGGTGGCCGTGGCCGCCGCGGCTCTGGCGTACGTGGTGGCGCGTTCCCGGACAGGCGTCGACAGGGCGCTGCTCGCGGCCGGCGGCTCGTTCGCCGCGATGACCCTCGGCTTCGCGGTCCTCCTCTACGGGAGCCTGGAGACGATGTGACGGCGGCTTGGGCGGCGGTGGTCGGCAGTGTGCCATACCACCACCGCCCCGGGCCGTGGTGGAGACGGTTCGCTACGACGAGGTGGCGGAGGGGCCCGTACGGCCCAGGCGCTCGCGGACCAGCGCAATGGCCACCACGCCCACGGCCACCAGGGTGGACAGGACGACCTGGTCGCGGCCGCCGCCGTCGGCCGTGCCGGTCAGCATGTAGCCGAGGACGAACGTGATCAGGGCGATGGTGGCCCAGGTCAGGTAGGGGTAGAGCCACACGAACAGGGCGATCGCGCCGGAGGAGTCGAGGAGGAACTTGAAGACCGTCTCGGGCCACAGGTAGTTGAAGCCGACGGCGACGAAACCGAAGACCACCGACGCCAGGATGGCCATCCGCGGCACGCCCCGGTTCGTGGTGAGCCCGAAGCCGGCCGGGGCGTCACTGCGCCGGCCGAGGGAGAACGCCCTGCGCGAGGCGGTGTACAGGCCGGAGCTGAGGCAGGACGCACGGAGGTCAGCACGAGGGCGTTCATGATCTGGCCGGCGTGCGGGATGCCGATGGAGCTCACGCTGTTGGTGGCCTTGGTGACCGCGCCCTGCGGGTCCTCGGTCTCGCCGGCCGCCGGCGTGACGATCTCGCTGCCCATGAAGGAGAAGACCACCATCAGGACGCCGGTGAGGATCGCTCCGGGTCCATTGGGCAGGAAGCCGCCGTGTGCGGTCAGGTTGGAGAAGCCGCCGGCCGGGTGGTCGGAGCCGGGCAGCAGGTCGAAGCTCGCGAGGCCGCCCAGCACGATGAACGCGGCGATGGCGACGACCTTGATGCCGGCGAACCAGCACTCGAACTCGCCGTAGGAGCTGACCGAGGCCAGGTTGGTGGCGGTGAGGACGGCCATGACGATCGGCGGATGGGGCCTCGGCCATCTGCTCGGCGCCATCCTGATCCTGCTGGTCCACCTCGCGTCCAAACATCGCGCTGCCGCCGTACTACCGCACCGACCGGCCGCAGGAGTTCCGGACGGTGCGGCACCTGGTACTGCCCGCGATCGGCGCCCTGGCCATCCTGGTTCCGCTGTACTACCTCGCCAAGCCGGGACAGCCCGCGCCGTACAACTGGTTCCCCTACGCGGCGCTTGCCACCCTGCTGGCCGCCGTCGGCTACGCGACCCTCCTGGTCCGCCGGGACCCGGGTCCGGCCGCCCGTGTCCGCTCCGTCGTCGCCGACGCGGAGTGAGCACGGCGCCCGATCACGCGGCCAGGGGCAACTGCGCTCCTTCCGCGGGCAGCCGGTAGTGGACCCAGATGTGGTTCAGCTCGTGCTGATAGTAGAGCGGGGTGAGACCGGCGACGATCAGGAGGATCAGCCCGATCCACGGGTTGCAGGTGGGCTGCATCCCGGCCGACCGCTGCATCCGGGCCACGCGCTCGCCGGTGTTGAAGATCGAGACGAAGGGCGGAACGATCAGCAGCCAGCCGAGGGTGACGGCCACCACGGCCATCCCCGGACTGACCTCGATCCGGTCGTCGAAGTCCCGGGCCTCACGGTTGATCTTGTAGTACCAGACCAGGGAGTAGATGCCCAGCGTGATCAGCGGCCAGACCAACCACACGAGAAAAATGTTGCGGCTCTTGCCCGCACGACCTGACATGACACACCTCCCGTCACTCCAGTGCACCACGGTCCGCGGCGAGATGCGCGTCGTTCCCGTGGGCAGCGAGGAGGGACGGGCGGTGCCCCGGCACGGCGGTGCCGTCGGCCTCCCGGCGGAGATCCGGGAGGCCGACGGCGCCTCGGGCCGTGCTCGTTACGACGCGTCCCTCACCGTCCCCGTGGTCTCCGGGCCCTCGATCGGCTCGCCGTTCCAGTCGTAGGTCTCCAGACGCAGCCGCAGCGACTCCGTCCCCTCCCTCACCCCGTCGGCGACGGTGGGCACGGAGACGTCGACGGTGCGGGTGCCCTCGGGCAGGTCGAACCACAGGCGCGGTTCGTCCTGCAGCCCGGACAGCGGGCGCTCGGGGTCCGGCGAGGCCTCGAAGTAGTCGTTCAGCCAGTCCGCGGGGACATCCTTGGTGGACAGTTCGGCGCCGCCGGAGACGGGCAGGATCCGCAGCACCCCTTCCACGGGGATGTCGGCGGTCTCCGAGAGGGTGATCCGCCAGACGAGGGGCTGCCCCTCGGTGACCTGGCCTTCCACCGGTGTCACGGTCGCCGTGGGAACGGGGTCGTCCTCCAGGACGGTGAGTCCGCCCCGGTGGGAGCCGACCACCGCGCCGCGTACGGCCTTGACAGCCACCATGTGGTCGGCGTCGCCCCCGTAGCGGGTGTTGCCCTCGACCGCCACCGTCACGTCGACGCTGGTGCCCGGGCGGACCGTCACCGTGCGCGCAGCGGGGTACGCGCTGCCCGGCCGCTCCACGAACAGCCGGACCTTGCCGCTGCCCGAGCCGGAGACCCGTACCGGCACCTGGTAGCTACGGGTGCCGGAGTCGCCCTCCTCGACCGTCAGCCGGCCGACGTCCACGCGCACCGGCTTCGCGGGGTCGGCCGCGGGGGTGCCGGGGCGCCAGCCGTAGGCGTCCATCAGCCACGCCTTCCCCGACGCGGTGCGCGGGGTGAGCTCCAGCGTCCTGACCTGGCCGAGGTCGATGCGCGCACGGGTCGCCGCGGACAGCGGTACGCGGACCTCGCGCGCCCAGTACGAGGAGGTCTGGCTGGTGCCCGGCAGTCCGTCGACGCGGACCCGGCCGAGAGACGCCCGCTTGCCGGAGGTGTCGGTGAGGGCGACGTCCAGCTTGGTGCCGGTGGTGTTCGGCGGGACGATCACGCGCAGGGTCAGCTCCTCGGCGCCGGACAGGGAGACCGGGCGGGCGGGGCTGAGCCGGGTGGTGGTGCCGGAGCGGGTCCAGTTCATGGCCAGTGCGGAGCGGCCCGGCTCCTTGGCCGTCACCCTCCTCCACTGGGCGAAGTGCGGAGACGCGGTTTCGAGGCCCTCGGGCAGGCAGGAGACGCTCGGGCGCGGGTCGACCTGGGCGCACAGCCTGCCGCCGCCGACCGTGGCGGAGGAGTCGGGCAGGAACGCCCCGGAGCGGGCGGCGCCGACGGCGTGGGTGGCCACACGGGCGTTCCCGGCGGAGGCGGCGCGCACGGGGGAACCGTCGAGCAGGGGGCGGACCCGGTCGTCACCGGTGAGGAACAGCCGGGCCGCGGCGGCTATGTACGTCGAGCCGGCCTTCTGCTGCTGCCCCGCGGTCAGCCGGGTGCTGGTGCCCGGGGAGCACACCGGGTCGTGCTCGTCGCCGCCGTAGGAGAAGTCGTCCTCGGCCGGGGCCTCGGCCTGGCCGGGGGTCCACTCGCTGTTGAAGTAGTTGTGGTTCGCGCCGGTCATGTAGACCGCGCTGTGCAGGGCCTTGCCACGGCTGACCCCGCGGGTGCCGTCGACGTACATCTCGCCCTGGAGGTCGAGGACGTCGCCGTCGCAGCCCGGCAGGATCGTCATGGACGGCACGTCGGGCTGGGGGTTCTGGCCGAAGATCGTGGGGCCTATGAGGACGGTTCCGCGTATCGTCCAGCGGGTCCGGCCGTGGTACCCGTCCTGGTCGGCGGGCGGTGGGGTGAGGCTGTCCATCGCGGCCCGGTTGACGCCCTCGCCACCGCGGGAGTGGCCCACGAGCATCACTTTGCCGAGGTCGGCCCTGGGAGCCTTGCGCACGATCGCGGGGGCCCCGGACGGGTCGGCGGCCCAGTCCGCCCAGCGCGCCAGGTGCAGCCGTACCAGCGAGGAACGGGCCTGGGCGCCGGCGTCGTCGGGTATCCAGTCCTGCGCGTTGATGCCGTTGGCGGAGATCGAGACCGTCACATAGCCCTGGGAGGCCAGGAGTTTCTGGTCGTGCAGATAGCCGCGGTAGCTCGGCACCGGCTTCTGGCCGGACGGGCACGGCCACACCAGGTCCACGTCATCGCCCTTGTAGCAGGAGATGTGACGCCCGTGCAGGAACAGGGCCAGCGGGCGGCGGCCCGTGGCGCCCTTCGGCGCGACGACCTCGGCCTTCATCTCCACCTTTGCCTCGTAGCCGGGCAGCCGCACCGACGGCAGCGAGTACTCACCGCTGACGGTGCGGAACGGGCCGGGGACACCGGGATCGACCTCGTTCACGGCGTCCGCCCGGGGCGGGACGGACGGAGTTGACGATCTGTCAAGTCTGCGGCGCTCGCGGCCGGCGTCCGCTCCGGCCGCGTCCAGGCGGCGCCCCGCGGCCACCACCCGCAGGTCGTCCGCCTTGCCCAGGCGCACCCCCGCGAGCGGCAGCCGGAAGGTGCGCCCGTCCGCGGCGGGTTCCGGGGTGCCGAGCAGGCGGTCCCCGCTGAGGAACTCGACCCGGGCATCGCCCACCGGCACCCTCTCGGGCGAGCGCCACACCAGCTCCCCCGACTCCCCGGAGCCGGTGATCCTCCAGCCTTCGGGAAGCCCCGGATGGGCCGGGGACAAGGGAGCGGACGGCTGCCCGGGCTCGGGTTCCGGCGCCGCCTGCGCCATCCCCGGCGAGCCCAGCGCCACCGCGAGGGCCGCTGTCACGGCGGCCGCCACACGCGGGACACGGATCACTTCTGGTCCTCCTGATGGTCGGTTGCCCGGGCACCCCACGGGTCCCGGGCTCCCCCGATGCATCAGAAGACGCAGATTTTGGTGCCGGGTTGCCTCCTTCCACAGCTTTCACACAGCTCTCGCCCACCACCCGTGGCAGGACGCGCCCGTTTGTGGGGAGTTGACCTGATGCCGCTGCGGGGAGTGGACCTGATGCCGCGCCAACGGCCTTGCGCCGCAGCGGATTTACTCACAGTGCGGAGGCCACGACCTCCCCGGCCGTGACCTGGGGAGGGTTGGGAATCAGGGACGCGAGGTTGTCCCGGACGAAGTCCCCCGCTCTCGCGACCGATTCCTCGGCCCCGGCCCGGTCCTGGAAGACGCTGGTCGAGACCATGACTCCGTTCCCCGCGTCGACCCAGTAGTAGGCCACGAAGCCGGTGATCCGGCGCACGAGCGGTACGAACCCCTCGTTCACCAGGCGTCCCGCCTCGGCCGGGTCGACCACCCCTTCGTACCGTCGGACAACTGCGTACATGACTGGTCTCCTCGCGGGATTCGGATGCGTGCTCTCCTGAGACGCCGTTCCCCCTTCGACAGCGACTTCGCTCGTGAGGCGTCCGGTGATCACCGGAAGGGCCGCCCGCGGTGAGCCGAACGGCGGCTCCTGGCCGGTCGAGGGTTCCCGAGCGCCGACCGGGCGGTTCCGGGCGCACACTGGAAGCAGAGGTCCGTGCGTCATTCGCCGACCGTGGAGGTGACCCATGAGCACCCTCGAGAAACACGTCGACGTCGGAGTTCCCCTCGACAGAGCCTGGGACAGCCTTCATCGCCTGGAGGACTATCCACGCTTCGTGGAAGGAGTGCGCGGCGCCCGTACGGAGGCGGGAGACCGGGCGCGTCTGGACGTCGAGACCGGCGGCGGGGCCCGGGAGGTCGAGGCCGAGGTCGCCGACCGCACCGGGGAACACGTGATGGAGTGGCAGACCACGGGCGCCCCCGATCTCGCGGGCTCCTTCACTCTGCAGCCGATCGACAAGAACCACACCCGGGTCCAGGCACGGGTGGAGTACGACCCCGGCACGGTCAGGGACGCCTTCGGCGGGCCCAAGGGATTCGCCCAGGCGAACGCGATCGAGCGGCTCGTCGGTAGCGATCTGGAGCATTTCAAGGAGTTCGTGGAACGACGACGGTAAGGAATGGCGGCGCCCGGGCCGCGGTGCGATCATGGGATCGGGGCGGAGTGCATCACTCTCAGTGAGTCCCCTCCGGGCCCCCGAGCCCCGAGCCCCCGTGAGTGATGTCGTGGAGGATGGATGTCATGGCCAAGCGTCTGATCGTCTGCTGCGACGGAACGTGGAACCTGGCCGACCAGCCGAGCAAGACCAACGTCACCAAGGTCGCCCTGTCCGTGCGTCCGCGGTCCGCCGACGGGGTGGAGCAGCGCGTCTTCTACCACGACGGGGTCGGCACGCGCCGCTGGGAACGGCTGCGGGGCGGGGC
>NZ_VJZC01000810.1 GCF_009377185.1 Streptomyces spongiae | reverse complement strand
GGGTCGGAGTCAGGGTCGGTGTCGGCGTCGGGGCCGGTGTCGGCGTCGGCGTCGGGGTCGGGCTCCTCGACCGGTGGCGGTTCGGAATCGGATCCATCCGTCCCCGATCCGCCGGAGCCGGACGGCTCGGTGACCTCTTCCGGTTCTTCGGGCTCTTCGGGCTCCTCCGGCTCCTCGACCACCGGGTCGGGGACGGTCACCTCCACCTGGGCGGGCAGGCCGATGACCGGCTCGTCGGCGTCCGCCGGTTCGGCCGACGGTTCGGGGGCCGGTTCGGGGGTCGGCTCAGACATACGCGGACTCCTTGATCTCGCCCCAGGTGAACCCCGAGGCGGAGAGCGCGGACAGGGTCGGGAAGGCGGCGGCCACCTGGGCGTACGTGGACAGGGTGACGGCGGCCGGATCTGCGGCCGCGTCCGGTGTCAGCCCGGTGTCGGCCGGTGTCCCGTTGGGCTGGGTGCCGCGCAGGGTGAGCGTCTGCTTCACCCCGCCGTCGGCGGCCGCGGACGTGCTGATGCCGACCACCCAGGCCAGGGTGTCGAGCCGCGTGCCCGAGGTGTCGGTCAGCCGTACGACGTCGCCGAGCTGGACGCGCGGGTCGTACAGCACCTCCACGTCGCCGATGACGGGCACCGGGTACGCGCCCGCGTCGTACAGCGCGTCGGCGATGGACTGCGCGGCGGGCAGGTCCTGGATCCAGTCGGTGGTCTCGCCGGTGTGCTCCTGACGGCCGTAGTACCGCTCGCTCGCGGTGTTCGGCACGTACGTGGTGGCCTGCCGCTCCACGGTGTCGGCCTCGGGCTTCAGCGTCATCAGGTAGACGGACGGAGTGCCGTCCTTCTTCGCCGTGTAGAGCGTCTGGGTGGTGCGGTTGCTGAACCGCACCACCAGGTAGCCGTCCTCACGGCGCGTCAGCACGTCGACCGCGCCCTTGACCGCCGTCGTACCGGCCTTGCTGGTGGCGAAGCGGACCTGGGAGCCCGACGTGACGACCGAGTCGTCGTCCGTTCCCGGCGGCCCGATGTCGAACTCCTCCTCCGCCATGACGTACGACACGGTCAGCGTGCCGTTCGCCGGGATGGTCCGTACCTCGGTGTCGGTGTACGTCGTGCCGGCCACGGTCCCGAAGTCCTCCCACACCTTCGCGGGCTGGACGACGTAGTTCCGGCAGGCGTCGATCTCCTCGGTGAGGGTGAGCGAGGCGATGTCCCGGACCGAGGTGAGGGTGAGATCGGCCTGGGTGGGCGTCCTGCTGAACCGGGTGTGGTTCCGCCAGCGGAAGATGCCCCGCTCGTCGAACTCGGCCGTCGACATGCTCGCCTTGGCGATCTGCCCGACGACCTCCCACTGCGACCCCGACACCCGTGGCACCGCGTACAACGGCAGGATCGCGTCGTCGAGTTCGGCGGCCTTGGTCCAGGTGCCGGTCTGCGCGAACACCGACGGCGACGGCATCGTGGACAGCCCGCTGGTGAGCTGTACGCCCTCCACCGCCATGTCGGTGACGAGCTTGAGCTCGCGCAGCTCGGCGGCGGCCTGGAGCCCGTCGCTGTCGGTGAAGGTGGCCGGTGCGCCCACGAGCTGCGTGCCGTCGGGGCCGGTCAGCCGGGGCTGCATGGTCGGATAGACGCTGGACCCCGAAGTACCGGAGGCGTCGAACAGCACTCCGATGTGCCAGGGGCCCTTGAGCGTGCGGAGGGCTGTCCAGAGCCAGTAGAAGTACGGGCTCGAGCCACCGACGGTGTCGGAGTGGAGCCGTACCATGCCCTCCGTGAAGTCCACCTCCATCCGCATCGAACCGCGCGCGTTCCCGGTGCGGTCCAGGGCGAGTTCGAGGGTGACGGTGTCACCGGCGCCGATCGCGGGGTTGACCCACGCCTCCGCGAACAGCCGGCTGCCGGGCACGGTGACCCGGGAGCGCGGGAACCAGCTCGCTGTGACGCCCGTGGTGCGCGGCAGCAGGGCCATCTCGTGCGGGGCGCCGTCCCGGGCCCAGGTGTACGAGGACGGGTGCGGCAGGGTCTCCGGCTGGCCGTACGGTGTGGCGAAGCCGCCGTGCAGGGTGGCGTGGACGAGGGTGAGCGGCTGGCCCTCGGCGAACTCCGGGTAGCGGGGCGGCGGGGAACTGTGCACGCCCGCCTGCCGCAGCAGTTCGTCCACGCACCAGGTGGCGCTGGCGACCGGGCGGCCCCACCAGAACCCCGCGTACGGCTTCGGCAGCAGCGCCGGGCCGCGCAGCCGTTCGGCCCCGTCGAGCGCGGTGACCTGCACGGTGTCCGTACCGGCCTGCGCCGAGCGGGACCGTACGGTGCCCCGGAAGGCGGGCAGCGCCGCCCGGCCCACCCCGCCCCGGTGGACGACGGACTGGCCCGGACGTGCGATGTCGCCGGTGGTGCGGGGTGCCCAGGGGGCGTACAGCTCGGGCGCCGACACCCCGCCCGTGCCGGACAGCTGGAGCTGCAGCTGCGCCGAGGACGAACCGGAGAACGCCCGCATCGCGGCCGGCAGATCGGTCGCGTACGACCGTTCCACCTGCCAGGACTGCACCTGTTCGGAGAGGTCCTCGCCGCCGAGTCGGGTGGTGTGGGTGGTGGTGCGCTCACCGGCCGCGAGCGCGGACTCGGTGGCGTCGTCAGCCTGTTGCACTGGACACCTCCACGAGGTCGAGGCTGAAGTTGCGGAACGGGAGCGGGCGGCCGGGCGCGTCGCTGTAGCCGGTCACGGACATCGGCGGCAGCCCGTCGCCCGGGACACCGTCCGCCGCCGTACCGCCGTACGTGAGGCAGGCACCGGCGAGCGAGTACGAGCCCGCCGTGCCCGGCTTGGCGGTCGGCGTGACGTACGCGGCGCCGGCCGGGACGGTGCCGGTGACGAGCGGGCCGGAGGCGGATGCCGTGGTGAGGTAGGCGCCGTCGGCCTTCTTGAAGTCGATGCCGACGCCGACCGTGCCCAGGGCGGCGATCGCGGTCGGGGCCCGGAAGGAGATCTGGAGCCCCGGGGACACCGGGAAGTCGCCGATGGCACCCTCGGTGCCGACGCAGCTCCAGGCGACCGCGCTGTTCGCGTCGGCGGCGGTGAAGGTGAAGGTGCCGGGCACGGTGGTGCTCTCGGTGACCGTGCCGGACGGGCCGGTCCTGAACCACTGGCCGAGCCCGGTGATGCCGGTGGCCCCCTTCGTGCCGCGCCCGGCGGCCTGCCGTGGGGCGAGCACGTTGCCGGAGGCCGGGTCGACGAGGAACACCGGGCCGGGGCTGTCGATCCGCCGCGCGATCCGGTCCAGGACGCGGGCCTGCGCCGGCGGCAGCAGGTCCCACGCCAGCTTGATCCGGCGCACGGGAGCGAGGTTGCGGGTGACGGTGACCCGGCCGCCCAGCGACTTGAACTCGCTGACGCCCAGGTCGGCGGTGCGGTCGAAGGACTTGGCGGCCTGGTCGATCTCGTACATGGAGCCCGGTGGGCCGATCCAGAGGTTTCCCATGGTTTCTCCTTGCTTGCCCCCGAGGGGGAGCGGTGGTGGGCGGAGGCGGGGGTGAAGTGGTG
>NZ_VJZC01000809.1 GCF_009377185.1 Streptomyces spongiae | reverse complement strand
GCCCCGCTCAGCTCCCGCCCCCACCGGCCCGGTTCACCGGCCGTGCCGAGACGCTGATGTCCCTGCGCCACGCCCTGGACACGCGCTCGGTGCCGGCCGGGCGCGTCCCCACGGTCGCCGTCATCAGCGGTATGGCCGGCGTCGGCAAGAGCGCCCTCGCCCTGCACGTGGCCCACGAACTGGCGGAACGCTTCCCCGACGGCCAGCTCTACGTCAACCTGCACGGCGCCACCCCCGGCATGACGCCGCTCGGCCCGGGCCAGGCCCTCGCCTCACTCCTGCGCGACCTCGGCACCGAGTCGCGCCGCATCCCCGACCACCCCGACGCGGCCGCCGCGCTCCTGCGCTCCACCCTCGCGCCGACCCGCACCCTGATGGTCCTCGACAACGCCGCGCACGCCGCGCAGGTACGGCCGCTGCTGCCCGCGGGTGCCGGCTGCGCGGTGATCGTGACGAGCCGCTCGCCGCTCACCGCGCTCGACGGCGCCCACCGCTTCCCGCTCGCACCCCTGTCGGGAGAGGACAGCGCGGCGCTGCTGCGGGCGCTCTCCGGCCGGGACGGGCTCGACCGCGCCCACCCGCTCGTCGAACTCACCGGCCGTCTCCCGCTGGCCCTGCGGGTCGTCGCCGCCCGCCTCGCCGCGCGCCAGGCGCTCACGCCGGACGCGCTCGCCGGTCAACTCGCCGCCACGGAAGGACGGTTGCATCACCTGGAGTACGACGACCTGAGCGTCCGCCGCTCCCTGGCCGTCGCCCACGACGCCCTCAGCGCCTCCGACCGGGAGATCGACCGCGACGCCGCGCTCGCCCTGCGCCGCATCGGCGCGCTCGACCTCCCCGCGTACGGTGTGCCTCTCCTCGCCCGCCTCACCGGCACCGACGAATGCCGCGCCGAGGCCGCCCTCGACCGCCTCGTGGACGTCGCCCTGCTGGAGGAGAAGTCCTACGGCCGGTACGCCCCGCACGACCTGGTACGGGACTTCGCGCGCGAGTTGGCGGAGAACGGCGGCCACGGTTCGGGCACCGGAGTCGTCGGGGACGCCCTGCGCTGGTACGCCGACCGGGCCCGGCAGAGTGTCGTCGCGGTGCTGCCGCCCGGCTACGAACGGGACGAGCGGCTGCGGCTGACGGCCGGCGAGACGGACCCGGTCGACACCCGCCCCTTCCCCTCCGCGGAGGCGGCCTTCGCCTGGGCCGACCGCGAACTGCCCAACATCGTCGCCCTCGTACAGCGCTGCGGCCGCCCGAACCCGACAGGAACGGACCTGACCGGGACGGCGCCTTCGCCGCTCGTCCCCGCCCTCGTGCGCCACCTCTTCCCGTATCTGCACCGCAGCGGCCACCTCGCCGAACTGGACGCACTGGGACGGATCGCGCTGGACGTGGCGCGGGCGGTCGGGGACGACGCGTCGGAGGCGTTCGCGCTCACCGACCGGGCGGGGCTGCACTACATGTCGGGCCGGCTCACCGAGGCGCTCGCGCTCAACGACCAGGGACTCCAGCTGTGGCGCGGGCTCGACGCCATGTCCTGCGTGCGGCGCTGCCTCAACAACCGCGGCCTGCTGCTGGAGAGCCTCGGCCGCTACGAGGAGAGCGAGGAGGCGCTGCGGCAGAGTCTGGAACTGTCCCGGCAGCTGTGCGATCCGTACGGCCAGGCCGTGACGTTCAGCCACCTCGGCAACCTGTACTGGCACACCGACGCGCGGGCCGCGATCGTCCACCACCAGCGGAGCCTGGCGCTCGGTGACGTGGCCGACAGCGTCCTGCTGCGCAGCACCGCGCACTGCAACATCGGCTACGCCCAGCTCAGGCTCGGTGAACCGGAGCGCGCCGTGCGCAGCTTCGAGCAGAGTCTGGAGATCCTCGGTGACGACGAGGACTGGGGCGGCGAGTCCCAGACCCGGCTCGGCCTCGTCCGCGCCCTGCGCGCGCTGGACCACATCGAGCGCGCGAGTCGCGAGTGCGCCCGGCTGCTGGGGCTCGCGGAGAAGCGGGCCGACCTGTACATGACCGGTCTGGCCCGGCACCAGTGTGGCCTGCTGCTGGCGGGCGAGGGACGGGCCGAGGAGGCGCGCGGGGAGTGGGAGTCGGCCCTGGAGGTACTGGGCGGGACGGACTCGCCGGTGGCGGGGGAGCTGAGGAAGCTGCTGGCGGACGAGAGCTGACGCGAACGGTGCCCCAGCCATTCATTTCGCGCTATTTGGTGTTATTTCGTGTTACTTGGCATCCGCGTAGCACCGCACCACCGCTGTCGTGAACGGGAACCGCACCGGCGTCTGGCCGAAGGTCAGCCGCCCCGCCAGCTCGGCGGCCTCCCGGATCGCGACGACCACCGCCTCGGCCTCCTCCTCGGGGCAGTGGACTATGACCTCGTCGTGCTGGAAGAAGACCAGCTCGGCGGCCATGTCGGCGAGGGTGCGGCGGAGCCCGGCGAGCAGGAGCAGGGCCCAGTCGGCCGCGCTGCCCTGGACGACGAAGTTGCGCGCGAAGCGGCCGCGGGCACGGGCGTTGGTGGAGGCGTAGCCGGGCGTCCACTCCTGGTCGTCGGCGGCGGCCTCGGTCGGCTCGTCCTGCGGGATGCCTGCCTCGTCCGCCGCGTACTCGGAGGCCCCGGCCGCCGGGGGACACGTACGCCCCAGCCAGGTCCGTACGAGCCGGCCCTCCTCGCCGGCGCGGGCCGCGTCGTCGACGTACGCGACGGCCCGGGGGAAGCGGCGGCGGAGCGCGGCCAGGTTCTTCAACCCGTCCCCGGAGGTCTGCCCGTACACGGCACCGAGCACGGCGAGCTTGGCCTGGGCGCGGTCACCGGAGAACGCCCGGTCGGAAACGGACTGGTACAGATCGGTGTCGCGACCGGCGACCTCCATCAGACCGGGATCACGCGAGATGGCCGCCAGCACCCGTGGCTCCATCTGGTCGGCGTCGGCCACGACGAGCCGCCAACCGGGGTCGGCGACGCAGGCGCGCCGGATGACCTTGGGGATCTGGAGCGCGCCCCCGCCGTTGGTGACCCAACGCCCGGTGACGGTCCCGCCCGACAGGAACTCGGGCCGGAACCGGCCGTCCCGCACCCAGTCCTGGAGCCAGGACCAGCCGTGGGCGACCCAGATGCGGTACAGCCGCTTGTACTCCAGCAGGGGTTTCACGGCCGGGTGGTCGACGGACTCGATCTCCCACCGCCGCGTGGACTTCACCTTCACCCCGGCCCGGGCGAAGGCCTTGACGACATCGGCGGGCAGATCGGGGCGGACCCGCCGCCCGAAGGCGTCGGACACCTCCTCGGCGAGCTCGGCCAGGCGCCTGGGCTCGCCGCCGCCCGCGTACCGCTCGCCGAGCAGCTCGTGCAGGACCTCGCGGTGGACGTCGGCGCTCCAGGGCAGGCCCGCGTGGTTCATCTCGGCGGCTATCAGGGTGCCGGCGGACTCGGCGGCGGTGAGCAGGTGCATGCGGTCGGGGCGGGCGGTGGCGTCGTGGCGGCGCTGCTGTTCGGCGTACACCTCGATGAGGTCGGTCAGAGGGACGTGGACGGGGCGGGGCTCGAAGAGGGG
>NZ_VJZC01000808.1 GCF_009377185.1 Streptomyces spongiae | reverse complement strand
GGAGTGGGGCGTCCGCGCAGGCGCCCGGGCGAGAGTGCGCGCAAGGACCTCATGCCCAACCCCCTTGCCTGCGGCGGGTCCTGCGCAGCAGCCAGAAGAAGAAGGGGCTGCCGATCAGCGCGGTCAGGACACCGAGCGGCAACTCGGCGGGCTCGGCGACGGTACGGGCGCAGAGGTCGGCCGCGAGCAGGACGACGGCCCCTGCGAGCGCGCTGCCCGGGATCAGGAACCGGTGGCCGGGCCCGGCGGTCATGCGCAACAGGTGCGGTACGACCAGCCCGACGAAGCCGATGACCCCCGAGACGCTCACGGCCGCGGCGGTGAGCAGCGCGATGACGAGGACGAGGACGATCCGGAGCCGCTCCACGTCCACGCCCAGGTGCCGCGCGGGCCGTTCACCGAGGGCCAGCAGGTCCAGTTTCCGCGCGTACAGCGGCGCCACGACCAGCCCGGCCACCGCGCACGGCAGGACGGCCAGCACCTTCGGCCAGGTCGACTGCGCGAGGGAGCCCAACTGCCAGAAGGCGATCTGGTTCACGGCCGCGGTGTCCTCCGCCAGGAAGACGAAGAGTCCGATCAGGGCTCCCGCGAAGGCGTTCACCGCGATACCGGTGAGGATGAGCGTCACCACCTCCGTACGGCCGCCGGAGCGGGACATCGCGTACACGACGAGGACGGTGCCGAGTCCGGCCACGAAGGCGAGGGCCGACACCGTCCAGTTCCCGAGGAAGTCGAGCCCGAGCGAGATCGTCGCGACCGCGCCCACGGCCGCGCCCGACGAGACGCCGATGACTCCCGGTTCGGCCAGCGGGTTGCCGAACACCCCCTGCATCAGGGCCCCCGCGCACCCCAGCGAGGCCCCGATCAGCAGGGCGAGCACGATCCGCGGGAACCGCACGTTCCACAGCACCGACTCGGGCACCCGGTCGAGAGCCTCGCCGCCGACGCCCATGCGGTGGGCCACGGAGGACAGGACGTCCCCGGTGGGGACGGGGTACGCCCCGATCCCGGCGGCCACCGGGACGAGCACGAGGAGCGCGGCGATGAGGCCGGCGATGAGGAGGGCCGGGGTGGTGCGGCGCCCGGCGCGCCACCGGGCCGTCCGGGACGCCCCGCCCCGCACCCGCGTCGGCTCCTGCGCCGACTCCGCTGCCGGTTCCTCCGCCGGTTCCTCCGCCGATTCCTCCGTCGTTTCCTCCGTCGACTCCTTCGCTCCTGGGGGCTCGACCGGCTTGCCCAGTAAGGTCACGTGGTCCTTCCCTTCCACTGGTGATGTTTCAATGCCCGGGTGACTGATTACGACGTGCTGCGGGTCTTCTGTGGCCCCAGCGGCGGATACGGCAATGAACTGGGCGTCGTGCGCGAGGGCTCGGTCATGCCGGAGCGCGGCGACCGGCAGGCGTTCGCGGCGAAACTCGGCTTCAGCGAGACCGTGTTCGTCGACGACCCCGAGCGCGGGATCATCGACATCTACACGCCCACCCTCCGCCTGCCCTTCGCCGGGCACCCCTGCGTGGGCACGGCCTGGCTCCTGGACGTGCCCGAACTGGTCACGCCCGCCGGGATCGTCGGTGCCCGCCTGGACGGGGAGTTCAGCTGGATCGAGGCCCGGGCGGAATGGGCCCCGCCGCGTACGCTCCGCCAGTACGGTTCCGCCGCCGAGGTCGACGCCCTCCCCGTGCCGTCGCCGGGGGAGTGGATCTACGCCTGGGCCTGGGAGGACGAGGCCGCGGGCCGCATCCGTGCCCGGGCCTTCCCCGGCCGCGACGACGGCATCGACGAGGACGAGGCGACCGGAGCGGCCGCCCTCCTCCTCACCGACCGGCTGGGCCGCGCGCTGAACATCACGCAGGGCGCGGGCTCACAGATCCTCACGGCACCCCAGCCCGGGGGCTGGGTGGAGGTCGGCGGCCGGGTGTTCCTGGAACGCTAGAGGCCACGCCGGAAGTCACGCACTGAGCGGGAACTCCTCGCCCAGGACGAGGAGCATCGTGATGTTCAGAGCGAACGCCCGCTTGCACTCCGCGATGATCCGCTGCTTCTCCAGGTCGTCCGCCCGCACGCGGTCGAGCAGCTCGCGGTAACCCCGCTTGAAGGCGGCGGGGTTGGCGATGTCCTCGAACACGTAGAAGCGGACGCCGTCACCCTTCTTGTCGAAGCCCCACGTCTTCTCCGCGGTGTCGCGGACGACCTGGCCGCCGGAGAGGTCGCCGAGGTAGCGGGTGTAGTGGTGGGCCACATACCCGCCCGGCCAGGTGCGCGCGCACTCGGTGATCCGCCGCGTGTACTCCTCCGTCGCCGGCAGGGCGGTCAGCGTCGACCGCCAGTCCGGGCCGCGCAGATGCGCAAGGTCCTTCTCCAGCGCGGCCAGGCGCAACAACTCGGGCTGGATGAACGGTCCCGCCACCGGGTCGTCGGCCAGCTCCGGCGCGCGGCTCTCCAGCGCCTCGTACACGAACCACAGCTGTTCCGTGTACCGCGCGTACGCGTCGACGCCGAGCCTGCCGCCCAGCAGGTCGCTCATGAAGGTCGCGTTGTGAGCGGCCGTGTGCTGTTCGCGCGACGCGGTGCGGATGAGCGTCGAGAACGAGTCCATGAGGTCTCCGGTGTCGAGGGGACGAAGCCGCTACGATGTTCTTTGGTTAGGCTTACCTAAGTCAAGAGGATTCCGACGCCCTGTCGGTAAAACCCTACCCAGAATCGCCACCGTCCGCACACGAAAGCCCGCCCTCCGGGGAGAGCGGGCTTTCGAGTGGGCGTGGCGTGCGGGCGTGACGCCGGTGCTACGGCAGCGTGAGGACGTCGGCCCCCGTCTCCGTCACCACCAGCGTGTGCTCGAACTGGGCGGTCCGCTTCCGGTCCTTGGTCAGGACCGTCCAGCCGTCGTCCCACATGTCGTACTCGTGCGTCCCCAGCGTGAGCATCGGCTCGATCGTGAACGTCATCCCGGGCTGCATCACGGTCGTCGCGTGCGGGCTGTCGTAGTGCGGGATGATCAGCCCGGAGTGGAAGGACGAGTTGATCCCGTGCCCGGTGAAGTCCCGCACGACGCCGTACCCGAAGCGCTTCGCGTACGACTCGATCACGCGCCCGATGATGTTGATCTGGCGCCCGGGCTTGACGGCCTTGATGGCGCGGGCAAGGGACTCACGGGTCCGCTCGACCAGCAGCTTCGACTCGTCGTCGACGTCTCCGACGAGGTACGTGGCGTTGTTGTCGCCGTGGACGCCGCCGATGTACGCCGTCACGTCCAGGTTGATGATGTCGCCGTCGCGCAGGACCGTGGAGTCCGGGATGCCGTGGCAGATGACCTCGTTGACCGAGGTGCACAGCGACTTGGGGAAGCCGCGGTAGCCGAGCGTGGAGGGGTAGGCGCCGTGGTCGCACATGTACTCGTGCGCGATCCGGTCCAGTTCGTCCGTCGTCACGCCGGGCGCGATGACCTTCGCGGCCTCCTCCATCGCCCGCGCGGCGATCCGCCCGGCGACCCGCATCGCCTCGATCGTCTCGGGCGTCTGGATCTCCGGGCCGGTGTACGGGGTGGGGGCG
>NZ_VJZC01000807.1 GCF_009377185.1 Streptomyces spongiae | reverse complement strand
GGTTGCGTCCTGAGAAGTGGTGTACGGGCTCCCACCTGATCCGGGCGTTTGTCCCGGCGTCGGAGTGAGTGTCCGGATACAAGAACGGCCACCGGCTGATCTTCGAGTTGTCGAAGCTCGAAGGAGATCAGCACGATGACCGCACCTGACAGTCTGCCGCTGCACGCCCTCGCCGAGGACAACCTGGCCGCGGCGAGTCCCGATCTGCTGCGCGCGATGGTCAAAACGTTCGCCGACGCGCTCATGTCCGCCGAGGCCGACGCCCTCTGCAACGCCGAATACGGGCAGGTCAGCGACGAACGCGTCAACCACCGCAATGGATATCGCCCACGAGAGTGGGACACCCGGGCCGGCACCGTCGAACTGGCCATCCCCAAGTTGCGCCAGGGCAGTTACTTCCCGCACTGGCTCCTGGAACGCCGCCGCAGGGCCGAGCAGGCCCTCATCTCGGTGGTCGCCACCGCCTACCTGCTCGGCGTCTCCACCCGCAGAGTCGAGAAGCTCGCCGAGTCCCTGGGCGTCACGCAGCTGTCGAAGTCACAGGTCAGTGCGATGGCCAAGCACCTGGACGAGCAGGTCGCCGCGTTCCGCAACCGGCCTCTGGATGCCGGGCCCTACTCGTTTGTCTGGGTGGACGCGCTGACCCAGAAGGTCCGCGAGGGCGGCCGCATCATCAACGTCCACGCGCTGATCGCGGTGGGCGTCAACGCCGACGGACACCGCGAGATCCTCGGCCTGGACGTCGCCACCGCCGAGGACGGCGCCGGCTGGCTCGCCTTCCTACGCTCGCTTATCGCCCGCGGCCTGACCGGCGTCCAGCTCGTCATCTCCGACGCCCACGCCGGCCTCGTCGACGCCATCGGCGCGGTGCTGCCCGGCGCGTCGTGGCAGCGATGCCGCACGCATTGAAGCCGTAAAGAATCAACTTGTCGGTGTGTCGGTTTCTTCATCTGCGGCGGCAAGGAGTTCGGTGGCGGTGCGGTAGCGGGTGGTGGCCGGAGGTGGGAGAAGTCCGCCTTCGGCAAGCAGGGGCCGGATCTCGCGGACGACGTTCCCGATCGAGGACCTGCTCACGTCCCCCAGCACGTCGGCGAGGACGTCCAGGGTGCACAGTTTCCGCAGGTAGAGGATGGCGACAACGACGCGTTCTCTGTCGCCGAGCTTCTGAGGGAAGACGCCGCCGCGGCTGCCCGGCTGGCGATCGGCGCCCCGGCGCTGGTAGGAGGCACGTTCGACCTGGGCAACCTGGCGTGGGGCGAGGCGGCAAGTGAGTGCATCCAGCTCCGTGCGGGACATGCCGGTAAGCCGCGGATGGGACAGGCTCTCCATGATTTGGGTGCGCGGCGGGCTCTTGTCTGTGTCGAGGAAGACCATCAGCGTCTGCTCCGTGGTGAACCGGCTGGGGGCGTAGCCGGGCTGGTGGCCGTGGTCCTCCAGGACCCGTCGGGTCTCGGCGACGAGGTGGCCGATGCAGGTGGGGGTCACCTCCAGCATGTCGCCCAGCAGCTTCATCGAGCAGACCTGGCGGTGGTAGAGGAGGGTGAGCATCACCCGGGTGGCGTCGTCGAACAGCGGCTTGGCCCGCTGGTTTCCGGTTGCGCGCCGGGCGCGTCCGCCTCGCTGCTCGCTG
Source organism: Streptomyces spongiae (assembly GCF_009377185.1). Taxonomy (GTDB): domain Bacteria; phylum Actinomycetota; class Actinomycetes; order Streptomycetales; family Streptomycetaceae; genus Streptomyces; species Streptomyces spongiae. The sequence goes on along the minus strand of NZ_VJZC01000807.1, from coordinate 1,935 downwards.
TAGCGTTCCTGGGCCCGGGCGGCCTGCAGCGGGGCCAACTCGGCGCATAGGTCTGCGAGTTCCGTGCCATTCAGCCCGGTCAGACGTGGGTCCGCGAGTCGGGTGAGGAGCTCGCGGCGGCGATCGGCGACGCCGTGTGCCTCGCCGGCTGGCGACACCTGTGGCGCGGAGGGTTCGGGCACCAAGGTGTAGTTCCACTGGCCGTGAACCTCATGCCGGACCAGCGGCAGCGCGGCGAAGCGGTCCTTACTGATCGCGATGCCGGTGGGGTAGTCGCCGGGATCCAGGTGGGCCTCGACGCGCAGACCAGCCCGGGTGCGAGTCGCGGCGATCGTCTCGATAACGACGTCGTGGCTGGTCAGCGGCCTGCCACGCCAGTTGTGGGTGATGTGGGAGAACAGCCGGTGCTCGATTTTGTTCCACTTGCTTGTGCCTGGCGGAAAGTGACACACCGTGATCGTCAGGCCCGTCTCGGCGGCCAGGGCAGCCAGTTCGCTCTTCCAGACCCGGTAACGGTAGCCATTGGAGCCGCCCGCGTCCGAGGTGATCAGCAGCCGTGACGCCTTCGGGTAGTCGAGGCTGCCGCGACAGCGCCACCAGCGGCGGATGGACTCGACCGCGAAGACCGACGTGTCGTGGTCGACACCGACGTTGACCCAGCCGGTGTTGCGGGCGATGTCGTAGATCCCATACGGGATCGCCTGCTGAACGTCCGGGCCGCTGAAGAAGAAGTGATGGTCCTCCACTTCGACCGGCTCGCCCCTGGGCCGCCAATCGCGGCCGGCCATGGGCAGCCGTCCGATCTGCTCACGCTTCTTCGTGTCTACGCTGATCACCGGCTCGCCGTCGGCCTGGTGCTGCTTGACCTGCTCGTTGATGTAGCGGAACTGGGCATCCCGGTCGGGATGCTGGGCACCCTCGAGGGTCTTGACGTTCGCCTGCAGGCTGAAGCCCTCCTGCTTGAGCAGCCGACCCACCGTCGGCGCGGACACCGGGTGCCCCTGTCGGGTCAGCTCCTCGGCCAGGTTGCGCAGCGACTTCGTCGTCCACCGCAGCGGAGACTGAGGATCTCCCCGCTCCTCTGGCTCAACCAGGGCCAACAAGGCTTTGAGCAGGGCAGGATCGTTGGCTTCGGCCCGCTTGCGGCCTCCACCTGGTGCACGCACCCGGCCGTCCGCCAGCGGCCCGGCCCCCGCTTCCAGCTCCGATACGCCACGACGCACGGTCGTCTCGCTGACCTGCGCGATCCGCGCTACCGCCCGTATGCCGCCGTGCCCGAGCAGCCGGGCCTCGGTAGCCAGGGCCAGCCGCCGCTGCCGCTCGTTCAAGTGCGGCAACAACACCGTGAACCTGCACTCGAGTTGGGAACAGATCTCCTTCGGAACCGCCATACCCTGACAACGAGCCTGTCCCTGTAAAGCAGCACCTTGATTCTTTACGGCTTCATTACGCCCGCAACCTGCTCAGCCAGGTTCCGAAATCGGCCCAGCCGTGGGTGGCCACGCTGCTGCGGACCATTTTCGAACAGCCCGACACCGACGCGGTCCGGGCCCAGATGGCACACGTCCTGGACGCCCTGGAGGCCAAGTTCCCCAAAGCCGCGGCCCACTTGGACACTGCCCAGCACGACCTGCTGGCCTTCACCGCGTTCCCGCGCGAGATCTGGCGGCAGATCTGGTCGAACAATCCGCAGGAACGGCTGAACAAGGAGATCCGGCGTCGCACCGACGTGGTCGGTATCTTCCCCGACCGCACCGCCGTCATCCGGCTCGTCGGCGCGGTCCTGGCCGAGCAGAACGACGAGTGGACCGAGGCCCGCCGCTACATGGGACTCGACCTGCTCGGCAAGGCCCGCCTCCACCCGATCGAGTCAGAAACCGACGAGACCGCCCTGCCCACCGAACTCACCGCATAGCCTCAAACCGAGATCACCGA
>NZ_VJZC01000806.1 GCF_009377185.1 Streptomyces spongiae | reverse complement strand
GAGCCCCGGGTAGGGGCGGCGGGGGCGAGAAACCCTCGTCGCCCCGCCGGTCAGGCGTATCGCTTAAGCTCCCGCCGCGCCAGCGACCGCTGGTGCACCTCGTCGGGGCCGTCGGCGATCATCAGGGTCCGCGCCCCCGCGTAGAGCTCGGCCAGCGGGAAGTCCTGGCTGACACCCCCCGCACCGTGCAACTGGATCGCCCGGTCGATGATGTCGACGACCGCGCGGGGCGTGGCGATCTTGATGGCCTGGATCTCCGTGTGCGCACCCCGGTTGCCCACCGTGTCCATCAGCCATGCCGTCTTCAGCACCAGCAGCCGCAGTTGCTCGACGGTCACCCGCGCGTCCGCGATCCAGTTGTGCACCACGCCCTGCTGGGCCAGCGCCTTGCCGAAGGCCGCACGGGACACCGCCCGCCGGCACATCAGCTCGATGGCCCGCTCCGCCATGCCGATCAACCGCATGCAGTGGTGGATACGACCGGGCCCGAGCCGCGCCTGGGCGATGGCGAAGCCGCCGCCCTCCTCGCCGATCAGGTTCGACACCGGCACGCGTGCGCCCTCGAAGATCACCTCCGCGTGCCCGCCGTGGTAGTGGTCCTCGTAGCCGAAGACCTGCATGGCGCGCTTCACCGTGACGCCCGGCGTGTCCCGCGGGACCAGGACCATGGACTGCTGACGGCGGATGTCGGACCCCTCCGGGTCCGTCTTGCCCATCACGATGAAGATCCTGCAGTCCGGGTTCATCGCCCCGGAGATGTACCACTTGCGCCCGGTGATGACGTAATCGTCGCCGTCCCGCTCGATGTGCGTGGTGATGTTCGTGGCGTCGGACGAGGCCACGTCCGGTTCCGTCATCGCGAACGCCGAACGGATCTCACCGGCGAGCAGCGGCTCCAGCCACTGCTTCCTCTGCTGTTCGTCGCCGAACTGTGAGAGCACCTCCATGTTGCCCGTGTCGGGCGCCGCGCAGTTCAGTGCCGTCGGAGCCAGCTGCGGGGAGCGGCCCGTGATCTCGGCCAACGGCGCGTACTGGAGGTTCGTCAGGCCCGCGCCGTACTCCGCGTCCGGCAGGAACAGGTTCCACAGGCCCTGCCTGCGGGCCTCGGCCTTCAGTTCCTCGACCACGGCCGGGGTGTCCCACGGCGAGGCGAGCAGCGCGCGCTGCTCGTGGGAGACCGTCTCGGCCGGGTAGACGTACTCGTCCATGAAGGCGAGGAGCTTGCCGCGCAGCTCCTCCGTGCGGGCGTCGTATGCGAAGTCCATGGTGGATCAGCCCTTCCCGGAGCCTTGGCGGAGAGTCGTCAGGCCGTGTTCGATGAAGACCGGGACCAGTTCGCCGATGCGGTCGAAGCCGTGGCCCAGCGTCTGGCCGAGGGTGTACCGGTAGTGGATGCCCTCCAGGATCACGGCGAGCTTGAACCACGCGAACGCCGTGTACCAGGAGACCGCGGACACGTCGCGCCCCGAGCGCGCGGCGTACCGCTCGACGATCTCCGCCGGATCCGGGTGGCCGGGGGCCGTGGCCGTCGTCGAGACGGGGGAGTCCGGCAGCCCGAGCGGCACGCTGTACATCACCAGCAGGCCCAGGTCGGTCAGCGGGTCGCCGAGCGTGGACATCTCCCAGTCGAGGATGGCCCTGATGTGGTCGTCCTCGCCCAGCAGCACGTTGTCGAGGCGGTAGTCGCCGTGCACGACCGTGGGCGCGGGGGAGTGCGGGAGCTCGCGGCCCAGCGCCGTGTGCAGCTCGTCGATCCCAGCGAGGTCCCGGTTGCGGGAGGCGTCCAGCTGCTTGCCCCAGCGCCGCAACTGCCGGTCCAGGAAGCCCTCGGGGCGCCCGAAGTCCGTGAGGCCCACCTCTGCGGGGTCCACCGCGTGCAGCTCGACGAGGGTGTCGACCAGGCCCAGCACGGCGTCCCGGGTGCGCTCAGGGCCGAGCGGGGCGAGCTGCTCGGCGGTGCGGTAGGGCGTGCCCTCCACGAAGTCCATGACGTAGAAGGGCGCGCCGAGCACCTCCTCGTCCTCGCAGAGCAGCACGGGACGCGGTACGGGGACGTTCGTCGGGTGGAGCGCGCTGATGACCCGGTGTTCGCGCTTCATGTCGTGCGCGGTCGCCAGCACGTGGCCCAGCGGCGGGCGCCGTACCACCCACCTCGACGTGCCGTCCGTGACCTCGTACGTGAGGTTCGACCGTCCGCCCTCGATCAGCCGGCCGGTCAGAGGGCCGCCCACCAGGCCGGGCCGCTCGGTGTCGAGCAGGCCGCGCAGCCGGTCGGGATCGAGACCGGGTGGGTGATCAGGGCTCATCGTTCGCTCCTCCATGCGGGTGAACGGGGACGGGGGATTCACTGGACTCACTGGGTCTCATGATGCCGACCGGTCGGTATGCCGTCCAGTAGGCGGGGCGAAAGTGATCGGTGTCTCGACCGGTTCCGGCGCCCGTGAGCGAGGCCGGGCGAGGCCACGTGAGGGCGGAGACGGGCGCCGGTGCCGGGGCTCACGCGTGGCAGGTCATCATCTCGCCGCCGTTGACCGCCGCCATGTCCGCGAAGCCGGCGAACGGGTCGACGCCCTCACCCTCGGGGTGCCCGTCCAGCTCGGCGTAGGCGCGTCGCAGGTTCGCCACGAGCCGCTCGCTCTCCGGGAGTTCGGCGTACTCCCCGAGGTCGGTCTGCCGGGCCGCCTCCAGCGGGGTGAGCCCGGCCGCGTGCGACTTCTCGGCGACCTCGGCCACGAACCGGATGTACCGCTCGGCCCGGTCGAACGCCGACGGGTCGGTGACCGGCCCGTGCCCCGGTACGACGGTCTCGGCGCCCAGTTCGCGCAGCAGCTCCAGCGCCCGCAGCGAACCGCTCAGCGAACCCATCAGGAAGAACGGCGTCCCGCCCTCGAAGACCAGGTCCCCGGTGAACACGATCCGGCGGTGCGGCAGCCAGACGAAGGAGTCGCCCACGGTGTGCGAGATGCCCGGGTGGATCACCTCGGCCTCGATGTCGCCCACGTGCAGCGTGGTGCGGTCCGTGAACGTCAGGTCCGCGCCCTTGATCGGGACGTGTCCGAAGTCGGTCTGCGGCCAGAGCAGATGCAGGTGCTGGCCACTGGCCAGGGCCTCGCGACGGCAGGCGGCGTGCGAGACGAGTGTGGCGGTGGGCATGAAGTGCCCGTTGCCGTAGGTGTGGTCGCCGTGGTGGTGGGTGTTGACCAGGAGCCGTGGAGCCGGGGCGCCCGTGCTGTCGAGCGCGGCGGACAGGGCCAGGGTGCGGCGCTCGGTGGCCGCGGTGTCCACGAGCAGGGTGGTCGTTCCGTCGCTCACGAAGCCGGAGTTGTTGAGGCACCATCCGCCGTCCGGTTGCACATACGCGTGCACGTCGTCGGCCAACTCGACGGTGTACGGCTCGCCTGCGGTCATGGGGACCCCCTGGGATCGTCGCCAATTGGTGATCAGAGCCTGCCAGTCGGTGGAGAGCGGTGGGGAGTCGGGGGTGTTGTCTTCGCCCCCGCCGCCCCTACCCGTCCCATCCCCAGGGGCGCCGCCCCTTCGACCCCGTCCTGGGGGCTGCGCCCCCACGCCCCCGGGGTGGGT
>NZ_VJZC01000805.1 GCF_009377185.1 Streptomyces spongiae | reverse complement strand
CTCCCCCGCACAACCCTCCCCCGTACGAAGGAGCAAGCCGTGAGCAACCCGGACGAGTTGCCGCAGGGCGAACTGCTACGCGTCGAAGGCATACGGAAGACCTTCCCTGGCGTGGTCGCGCTCGACGGCGTGGACTTCGATCTGCGCCGCGGCGAGGTGCACGTCCTGCTCGGCGAGAACGGCGCGGGCAAGAGCACCCTCATCAAGATGCTGTCCGGCGCCTACCGCCCCGATGCCGGGCGGATCGTGGTGGGCGGCGAGGAGGTGCGCGTCCATGGCGCGCAGGACTCCGAGCGCCTCGGGATCGCCACCATCTACCAGGAGTTCAACCTCGTTCCCGATCTGACGGTCGCCGAGAACATCTTCCTGGGGCGGCAGCCGCGCCGCTTCGGGCTGATCGACCGGAAGAAGATGGAGGCCGACGCCGCCGAGCTGCTGGAGCGCGTCGGCGTGAGCGTGCCCCCCGGCGCTCGTGTGCGTGAACTCGGTATCGCCCGCCTCCAGATGGTCGAGATCGCGAAGGCGCTGAGCCTGGACGCCCGCGTACTGATCATGGACGAGCCGACCGCCGTGCTCACCTCCGAAGAGGTCGACAAGCTCTTCGCCATCGTGCGCAGGCTGCGCGAGGACGGCGTCGGGATCGTCTTCATCACGCACCACCTGGAGGAGATCGCCGCCCTCGGCGACCGGGTCACCGTCCTCCGGGACGGAAAGAGCGTCGGCCAGGTGCCCGCGTCCACGCCCGAGGACGAGCTCGTCAAGCTCATGGTGGGCCGGTCCATCGAGCAGCAGTACCCGCGTGAACGCCCGGAGACGGGTGAGGCGTTGCTGCGCGTCGAGGGGCTCACCAGGGACGGTGTCTTCCACGACGTCAGCTTCGAGGTGCGGGCCGGAGAGGTCGTCGGCGTCGCGGGCCTGGTCGGAGCGGGCCGTACGGAGGTGGTGCGGGCGGTGTTCGGCGCCGACCCGTACGACAAGGGCCTCGTGAAGGTCGCGGGTGCCGAGCTGCGCCGCCACGACGTGAACGCCGCCATGGAGGCCGGGATCGGGCTCGTCCCCGAGGACCGCAAGGGCCAGGGGCTCCTCCTGGACGCCTCGGTGGCGGAGAACCTGGGCCTGGTCACCCTGCGCGGCGCGACCCGCGGCGGTTTCGTCGACCTCAAGGGGCAGCAGGAGGCCGCCGCCCGTGTCGCCGGGCAGCTCGGCGTGCGCATGGCCGGGCTCCACCAGCATGTGCGCACCCTCTCCGGCGGCAACCAGCAGAAGGTCGTCATCGGCAAGTGGCTGCTCGCCGAGACCAAGGTGCTCATCCTCGACGAGCCGACGCGCGGTATCGACGTCGGCGCCAAGGTCGAGATCTACCAGCTGATCAACGAACTGACGGCCGCCGGAGCCGCCGTCCTGATGATCTCCAGCGATCTGCCCGAGGTGCTCGGCATGAGCGACCGGGTCCTGGTGATGGCTCAGGGCCGCCTCGCGGGCGAACTCCCCGCCGCCGAGGCCACGCAGGACGCGGTGATGGCACTCGCCGTAAGCACACCCACCAGCACAACCACCACCGAAGTGGAGGCCCCCCGTGGCCACTGACACGCTCAAGAGCACATCGGGCGCGAGTGGCGCCCCGGGGCTTCGCCGCCTCCTGCTCGACAACGGCGCGCTCACCGCGCTGATCCTCCTCGTCGTCGCGATGTCGGCCCTGTCCGGCGACTTCCTGACGACGGACAACCTGCTCAACATCGGCGTCCAGGCGGCCGTGACCGCCATCCTCGCCTTCGGCGTCACCTTCGTGATCGTCTCGGCGGGCATCGACCTCTCGGTCGGCTCGGTCGCCGCGCTGTCGGCCACCGTCCTCGCGTGGAGCGCGACGTCGGAGGGCGTGCCGGTCTGGATCGCCGTGATACTCGCGATCGCCACGGGCATCGCCTGCGGCCTCGTCAACGGCGTCCTCATCTCGTACGGGAAGCTCCCGCCGTTCATCGCCACGCTGGCCATGCTGTCGGTGGGCCGCGGTCTGTCCCTGGTGATCTCGCAGGGCAGCCCGATCGCGTTCCCCGACTCGGTCTCGCACCTCGGGGACACGCTCGGCGGCTGGCTGCCGGTGCCCGTGCTCGTGATGATCGTCATGGGGCTGGTCACGGCCGTGATCCTGGGCCGTACGTACATCGGCCGCTCCATGTACGCGATCGGCGGCAACGAGGAGGCGGCCCGCCTCTCCGGTCTGCGGGTGAAGAGGCAGAAGCTCGTCATCTACGCGCTGTCGGGCCTGTTCGCCGCCGCGGCCGGGATCGTGCTCGCCTCCCGCCTGTCCTCCGCGCAGCCGCAGGCCGCGCAGGGCTACGAGTTGGACGCGATCGCCGCGGTCGTCATCGGCGGTGCCTCGCTGGCCGGTGGTACGGGCAAGGCGTCCGGGACGCTGATCGGCGCGCTGATCCTGGCGGTGCTGCGCAACGGCCTCAACCTGCTGTCGGTGTCGGCGTTCTGGCAGCAGGTCGTGATCGGTGTCGTGATCGCGCTGGCCGTGCTGCTGGACACGCTGCGGCGCAAGGCGGGGGCGACTCCGGTGGCCGCGGGGACCGGGGTGCCCGGTGGCAAGGGCAGGCAGGCGGCGACGTACGTCATCGCTGCCGTGGTCGCGGTGGCGGTCGTGGGGGCGATGTCGTTCCTGCACAGCGGTACGTCGGCGGCGAAGGAGCAGAAGATCGGGCTGTCCCTGTCGACGCTCAACAACCCGTTCTTCGTGCAGATCCGGGCGGGCGCGCAGGAGGAGGCGAAGAAGCTCGGCGCCGATCTGACCGTCACCGACGCGCAGAACGACGCCTCGCAGCAAGCCAACCAGTTGCAGAACTTCACCAGCGAGGGTGTCGGCTCGATCATCGTCAACCCGGTGGACTCGGACGCGGCGGGTCCGTCGGTGCGTGCCGCGAACAAGGCCGGCATCCCCGTCGTCGGTGTCGACCGGGGCGTCAACAAGGCGGAGACGGCCGCGCTCGTGGCCTCCGACAACGTCGAGGGCGGCAAGCTGGGTGCGAAGGCGCTGGCGGAGAAGCTGGGTGGCAAGGGCAAGATCGTGATCCTTCAGGGGCTGGCGGGTACGTCCGCGAGCCGTGAGCGCGGTGCCGGTTTCGCGGAGGGGCTGAAGGCGTACCCCGGTATCGAGGTCGTCGCCAAGCAGCCCGCCGACTTCGACCGTACGAAGGGGCTCGACGTCATGACGAACCTGCTCCAGGCTCACCCGGACGTCGACGGTGTCTTCGCCGAGAACGACGAGATGGCGCTCGGTGCGGTGAAGGCGCTCGGCGCCAAGGCCGGGAAGTCCGTCGCCGTCGTCGGGTTCGACGGCACGCCGGACGGGCTGAAAGCGGTCAAGGGCGGCACGCTGTATGCGTCGGTCGCGCAGCAGCCGACCGAACTTGGGCGGATAGCGGTCCGGAACGCGCTTGCGGCCGCGGAGGGCGAGAAGGTGGAGGAGACCGTGAAGGTGGCGGTGAAGGTGGTTACGGCGGAGAACGTGGACGGGTTCAGCGGCTGACGCGGGTCGCTGCGCGGTGCCGGGTTTTCCTCGCCCCCGCCGCCCCTACCCGTCC
>NZ_VJZC01000804.1 GCF_009377185.1 Streptomyces spongiae | reverse complement strand
CCACTGGTCCCGCTCATGCCCCTCGTCATGCAGGGTCCTCCGTCAGGGGCACCGGCAGGAACACCGTCACCTCGTAGCCTCCGTCGTCCGTCTCGCCCGTCGTCATCTCGCCGTTCAGCATCGTGACGCGCTCGCGCATGCCGGTGAGGCCATGTCCCGCTCCGGGCGACGGCTTGACCAGGCCGGTCGCCCGGCCGTTGACGATGCGCAGCCCGAGGCCGCCCAGGACGTAGCCGATCTCGACGCGGGCCGTGGCGCCCGGTGCGTGGCGCAGGCTGTTGCTGAGCGCCTCCTGGGTTATTCGGTACGCGGACAGCTCGATGCCCTGCGGGAGTTCACGGACCGCTCCGGTGACCACCTTCTCGACGGTCAGGCCCGCGTCCCGCACGTTGGCGAGCAGGCCGTCGATGTCGGCGAGGGTGGGCTGCGGGGCGTCCGGGGCCTCGTAGTCCTCGGCGCGGACGACGCCGAGGACACGGCGGAGCTCGGTGAGCGCCGCGACCGCGTTCTCCCTGATCGTGGCAAAGGCCTGTTCCAGCTCCGGCGGCGGGTTCTCCACGCGGTACGGCGCCGCCTCCGCCTGGATCGCGACCACCGACATGTGGTGGGCCACCACGTCGTGCAGCTCGCGGGCGATCGTGGTGCGCTCCTCCAGGAGGGTGCGCTTGGAGCGTTCGTGCGCGGTCACCGTCTGCTGGGCGGTCACCTCCCGCGCGGCGGAGCGGCGTATGTGGAGGACGGTGACGGCGAGCAGGGCGAACGCGGAGATGGTCATCAAGGGGCCAGTGTTCGACGAGTAGTGGCCCGCACCGAAGAACGCTTCGGCTCCGACTCCGTACGCGCCTGTCAGCACCCACATCCACAGAGTCGTGCGCGGTCGCGTGCGCAAGGCCACGACCGTCAGCACCACCAGATGGCAGGCGAAGCTGCCCGGCTGCCACGGCCAGTCGGCGGTCCAGCTGTCGCCGAACGTGGCGACGACCGGAGTCGTCGCGATGGAGAACCAGAAGGCGCCCACTGGCCGGAACAGCGTCAGCCCGATCGGGCCCACGACGAGCAGGACAACCAGGAGCGAACTGAGATCGCCGCTGTCGTTGGAGGAGGCGGCGATGAGTGTCGCCGCCAGGGCGGCCACCATCACCGCGGCATGCGGGGTCCAGACCGCGTACTCCCGCAGGCGGGGGCTCAGGCGCCGGGTGAGCCGACCGTCCACGCTCATGCGCGGCAGCGGGCGGTAGGCGAACGCGTCGTGGAACAGGTCCTGCCGCAGCCCGCGCAGGGCGTCCGCCGCCAGTCGGAACTCCGGGCTGCGCGACACGGCTCTGTCCTTCGGGGGCATCGGCTGCGTATGGGTCGTCTCGGTCACGTTCCAAACGGTAGGCGTCGGACCGGGTCGCGGTCGTCACCAGTGAGAAGGGTCCTTCGGGGTCCCTCTCAGGTACTACGGGTATCTCCAGGTCCCGGCCCCCGCCCATCCTGAGTACCCCGATCAGCAGCCCGACTCAGTACCCCGCCGGCCGCACCAGCCCGGACTCGTACGCGAACACCGCTGCCTGGGTGCGGTCGCGCAGGCCCAGCTTCACGAGGATGCGGCCCACATGCGTCTTCACCGTCTGCTCGGCGACGACGAGGCGCTCGGCGATCTCCGCGTTGGACAGGCCCTGGGCGATGAGCGCGAGGACCTCCGTCTCCCGCTCGGTGAGGTCGGCCACGCGTTCCTTCAGTGGGGCGCGGGGCGCCGATCCGCGCAGCCGGGAGAACTCGGTGATGAGGCGGCGCATGACGCCCGGCGCGAGGAGCGCGTCGCCCGCCGCCACCACCCGTACGGCTTCTGCGAGCTGGTCCGCGGAGGCGTCCTTCAGCAGGAAGCCGGACGCGCCCGCGTGCAGGGCGTCGTACACGTACTCGTCGAGGTCGAAGGTGGTGAGCACCAGGACCTTGATGTGCGGGTGCTCGGCGATGATGCGGCGGGTGGCGTCGATGCCGCCGAGTTCGGGCATGCGGATGTCCATCAGGACGACGTCCGGGACGAGTTCGGCGACCTGGGCCACCGCGTCCAGGCCGTGCACCGCCTGGCCCACCACGTCGATGTCGGGCTGGGTGTTGAGCAGCACCGAGAAGCCCTGCCGGACCATCTGCTGGTCGTCGGCGATCAGTACGCGGATGGTGCTGCTCGTCATGGGGTCCGGTCTCCTGTCTTGCCTGTGGAGTTGTGGGGGCGGGCGGGGGCGTCGGAGCGGCCGGCCTCCCCCGTGCCGCCCGAGCGGGGCAGGAACGCGACCACCACGAAGCCGCCGTGCGACGTCTCGGTCGCCATCAGGGTGCCACCGAGCATCGCGGCGCGCTCCCGCATGCCGAGCAGTCCGTGTCCCGCGCCGGGGGACGGCTCGGCGGGTCCACCGGGGCGGGAGTTGATGACCCGTATCTGCAGACCGCGCGGGTAGTGGTCCAGTTCGACCCGGACGTTCGAACCGGGCGCGTGCCGCAGGGCGTTGCTGAGCGCCTCCTGGATGATCCGGTACGCCGACAACTCCACCCCGGGCGGGAACGGGCGCACCTCGCCGCTGACCTCGACGGCCACCTCCAGGCCCGCGGCGCGGGTGTTCTCCACGAGCGCGTCGAGGCGGGCGAGGGTGGGCTGCGGGGCGTGCGGGGCCGTGCCGTCGGCGGGCTCCGCTATGCCGTGCGGGTCCTCGGGGTGCTCGGAGCGCAGGACCCCGAGGACGCGACGCAGCTCGGTCAGGGCCTCCAGGGCGTTCTGCCGGATGCCCACGAGGTTCTCCTTCAGCTCCTCGGACGGGTTCTCGGTCAGGTGCGGGGCGACCTGCGCCTGGATGGAGATCACCGACATGTGGTGGGCCACCACGTCGTGCAGCTCGCGCGCGATACGGCTGCGCTCCTCCAGGAGAGTGCGCCGGGCGCGCTCCTCGGCGGTGATGCCGGCCTGCTCGACGAGCTGGGTACGGGCTTCGCGACGTCCACGCATGGCGCTGCCGAGGAGGACGACGCCGGCGAACAGGACCACTGCCAGCATGCCCGTCGACGAGTAGTTCGCCGCACCGATGAGCCCCTGCACCACCCACGTGACCAGCGCGGTCAGGGCCAGCACCTCAAGGGCCACGCGGGTGGGCAGCCGCAGCGCCAGCAGGAACAGCACCACGGCGTGCGCGACCAGACCGGGCGGGCCCCACGGCCACGGAGTGTTGATCTCGGCGTGCCCCATGGTCAGGGCCCCTTGGTACGCCGCGGCGAGGAGCTGGGTCCGGGCACCCATGGCCACCACGACCGTGACCACCATCGACAGGTGCCACGCCGGGACCGGCCACCGCAACGCCAGTGCCACCGCGGCGCCCTGCGCCAGCGCGCACACCAGGGCGTACTCCGTACCCAGGTGGTAACCCTCGCCGAACTGGTCCACGTTGGCGACGGTGGCGGCGAAGGCGGCCAGGATCACCACACCGTGCGGCAGCCAGCGCAGCCACACCGACGGCGGCAACGGATGCGCCCCGCTGGTCCACAGGTCCTCGCGCAGCACCCGCAGCCACTGGATCAACCGCTTGTCCACTCCCGCCCACCCCCTCATCCGCAC
>NZ_VJZC01000803.1 GCF_009377185.1 Streptomyces spongiae | reverse complement strand
AGACATGGGGACGCCGTCCGTGTCGGAATCCGCAGCCCGCCTCGTCCGCCAATTCACCCGGAGGGCAGACGGAGGGCAGACGGAGGGCAGACGGCGGGCCGCGCCGCCGCCCGGCGACCGTCGGGGGTGGGGGAGGCTGGGCGCCTCGTACCCGGACGGCTTACGATCCTCTGCGTGTCCAAACTGACCGACGTGCCCAAACGGATCCTGATCGGGCGCGCACTGCGCAGTGACCGGCTGGGGGAAACCCTCCTGCCCAAGCGCATCGCACTCCCCGTCTTCGCTTCCGACCCGCTGTCCTCCGTGGCGTACGCGCCGGGCGAGGTGCTGCTGGTCCTCTCCATCGCGGGCGTGTCGGCGTACCACTTCAGCCCCTGGATCGCGGTCGCGGTCGTGGTGCTGATGTTCACCGTGGTGGCGTCGTACCGGCAGAACGTGCACGCGTACCCCAGCGGCGGCGGCGACTACGAGGTGGCGAACACCAACCTCGGCCCCAAGGCCGGCCTCACCGTCGCCAGCGCGCTGCTCGTCGACTACGTCCTCACCGTCGCCGTCTCCATCTCCTCCGGTGTGGAGAACCTCGGCTCGGCCATCCCCTTCTTCGTCGAGCACAAGGTGCTGTGCGCGGTCGGCATCATCGTGCTGCTGACGCTGATGAACCTGCGCGGGGTGAAGGAGTCCGGGAAGCTCTTCGCGATCCCGACGTACGTGTTCGTCGTGGGCGTCTTCGTCATGATCGGCTGGGGCGCGTTCCGCGGACTGGTCCTCGACGAGACCATGAGGGCCCCCACCGCCGGCTTCGAGATCAAGGCCGAGCACCAGGGACTCGCCGGCTTCGCGCTGGTCTTCCTGATGCTGCGCGCCTTCTCCTCCGGCTGTGCCGCGCTCACCGGCGTCGAGGCGATCTCCAACGGCGTGCCCGCCTTCCGCAAGCCCAAGTCGAAGAACGCGGCCACCACGCTGGCGGCGATGGGCCTGCTCGCCGTCACCATGTTCTGCGGCATCATCGGCCTGGCCATGGCGACCAAGGTCCGCATGGCCGAGAACCCGGCCCACGACCTGCTGAGGAACGGCGTCCCGATCGGTGACGGATACGTCCAGAACCCGGTGATCTCGCAGGTCGCGGCCGCCGTCTTCGGCGACGGAACGTTCTTCTTCGTCCTGCTCGCCGCCGCCACGGCCCTCGTGCTGTTCCTGGCCGCCAACACCGCGTACAACGGCTTCCCGCTGCTCGGCTCGATCCTCGCCCAGGACCGCTACCTGCCGCGCCAGCTCCACACCCGCGGCGACCGGCTCGCCTTCTCCAACGGCATCGTGCTGCTCGCCGGCGCCGCCGGACTGCTGGTGTGGATCTACGGCGCCGACTCCACGCGCCTCATCCAGCTGTACATCGTGGGTGTGTTCGTCTCCTTCACGCTCAGCCAGACCGGCATGGTCCGGCACTGGAACCGCCACCTGAGGACGGAGAAGGACCAGGCGAAGCGGCGGCACATGATCCGCTCCCGGGCCATCAACACCTTCGGCGCCTTCTTCACGGGCCTGGTGCTGGTCGTCGTCCTGGTCACCAAGTTCACGCACGGCGCGTGGGTGGCCCTGGTGGGCATGGTGATCTTCTACGCGACGATGACGGCGATCCGTAAGCACTACGACCGGGTCGCCGACGAGATCGCGGCACCGGAGGGCCCGAGCGACGACGTCGTACGCCCCTCCCGCGTCCACTCGGTGGTGCTGATCTCGAAGATCCACCGCCCGACCCTGCGCGCCCTCGCCTACGCCAAGCTGCTGCGCTCGCACACCCTGGAGGCGCTCAGCGTCAACGTCGACCCGGCCGAGACGAAGGCGCTCCAGGAGGAGTGGAGCCGACGCGGCATCGACGTACCGCTGAAGGTCCTGGACTCGCCGTACCGCGAGATCACGCGGCCGATCATCGAGTACGTGAAGGGGCTGCGCAAGGAGTCCCCGCGCGACGCGGTGTCCGTGATCATCCCCGAGTACGTGGTCGGCCACTGGTACGAGCACATCCTGCACAACCAGAGCGCGCTGCGGCTGAAGGGCCGGCTGCTGTTCACGCCGGGCGTGATGGTCACCTCGGTGCCGTACCAGCTGGAGTCCTCCGAGGTGGCGCGCAAGCGGGCCCGCAAGCGCCAGGACTGGAACGCGCCGGGAGCGGTCCGCCGGGGCCCCGCGGAACGGCCCAAGGAGACCAGGGCGCCCAGCGCGAAGAGCTGACGCGACGGGCTTGTGGTAACCGGCCGGATGACACCCACGTAGACTGGTGGGCTGTTGTCCGGCCGCTCGCCGTTCGCGTCGTCACCGGCGTCGTCACCCGTTACGTCTTGGAGTCACCCCACCATGCAGGCAGAAGAGAAGAAGACGCTGGTGGGGGAGGAGTACGAGGTCGAGATCGGCCCCGTCGCCCACGGCGGCCACTGCATCGCCCGCACGTCCGAGGGCCAGGTCCTCTTCGTCCGGCACGCGCTGCCGGGCGAGCGGGTCGTCGCGCGGGTGACGGAGGGCGAGGAAGGGGCGCGCTTCCTGCGCGCCGACGCGGTGGAGGTGCTGTCGGCGTCCAAGGACCGTGTCGAGGCCCCCTGTCCGTACGCCGGTCCGGGCCGCTGCGGAGGCTGCGACTGGCAGCACGCCAAGCCGGGGGCCCAGCGCCGGCTCAAGGGCGAGGTCGTCGCCGAGCAGTTGCGGCGGCTCGCGGGCCTCACACCCGAGGAGGCGGGCTGGGACGGCACGGTGATGCCGGCCGAGGGCGACAAGCTTCCGGCGGGCGAGGTCCCGGCGTGGCGCACGCGCGTGCAGTACGCGGTGGACGCCTCCTCCGGCCGCGCGGGCCTGCGCCGCCACCGCTCGCACGAGGTCGAGCCGGTCGACCACTGCATGATCGCGGCTCCCGGAGTGACCGAGCTGGGCATCGAGAAGCGCGACTGGACGGGCATGGAGTCCGTCGAGGCCATCGCGGCGACGGGCTCGCAGGACCGCCAGGTGATCCTGACGCCGCGTCCGGGAGCGCGACTGCCCCTCGTCGAACTGGACAAGCCCGTCTCGGTCATGAGGGTCGAGGAGAAGGACGGCGGAGTCCACCGCGTTCACGGCCGCCCCTTCGTACGTGAACGTGCGGACGGGCGCACGCACCGGGTCGGCAGCGGCGGCTTCTGGCAGGTGCACCCGAAGGCGGCCGACACCCTCGTCACCGCCGTGATGCAGGGGCTGCTGCCGCGCAAGGGCGAGATGGCGCTGGACCTGTACTGCGGAGTCGGCCTCTTCGCGGGCGCCCTCGCGGACCGCCTCGGCGACAAGGGCGCGGTCCTCGGCATCGAGTCCGGCAAGCGCGCGGTGGAGGACGCCCGGCACAACCTGGCCGACTTCGACCGCGTCCGCATCGAACAGGGCAAGGTCGAGTCGGTCCTCCCCCGCACCGGCATCACCGAGGTCGACCTCATCGTCCTGGACCCACCCCGCGCGGGCGCGGGCCGGAAGACGGTCGAGCACCTCTCGACACTGGGTGCCCGCAGGATCGCCTACGTGGCCTGCGACCCGGCCGCCCTGGCGCGGGACTTGGGGTACTTCCGGGAGGGCGGGTAC
>NZ_VJZC01000802.1 GCF_009377185.1 Streptomyces spongiae | reverse complement strand
GAACAGGGCGGGGACGCGAGCGACGCACGCAGCGGGAGGTCACGATGGGACTGGCCGCGGAGGAACTGGTCGAGGAGCGCCCCTACCGCTTCCGCATCGAACGCCGGGGACCGATGCGGGTGCCCGGCGTGGTGTTCGCCTCCCGGGACCTGCTCGGTGACGCCGCGCAGTCGCTGGAGCAGGTCGTCAACGTGGCCACCCTGCCGGGCATCGTCGGCGCCTCGTACGCCATGCCGGACATTCACTGGGGCTACGGCTTCCCCATCGGTGGCGTGGCCGCGACCGACGTGGACGGGGGCGGTGTCGTCTCGCCCGGCGGGGTCGGCTTCGACATCTCCTGCGGGGTGCGGCTGCTGACCGCCGACACCGACGGCGCGACACTGGAGCACGCCCTGCCCGCGGTCATGGACGGCCTGGACCGGGCGATCCCGCGCGGTGCGGGCCCCGGCGGCGTGTGGCGGCCGACGGGCCGCGGACAACTGGAGCGCATCCTGGGGGACGGCTCCCGGTACGCCGTCGCCGAGGGATACGGCGAGGACCGCGACCTCGCACGCTGCGAGGGCGGCGGCGCGGTCGCCGACGCCGATGGGACCCAGGTCGGCGAGCGGGCCCGCGAGCGGGGCACACGACAGGTGGGCAGCCTCGGGTCCGCCAACCACTTCCTGGAGGTGCAGCGGGTCGCCGAGGTGTACGACGAGCAGGCCGCCGCCGCGTTCGGGCTCGCCGTGGACCAGGTGTGCGTGATGATCCACTGCGGCTCGCGCGGCCTCGGCCACCAGATCTGCACCGATCATGTCAGGGCGATGGACCGCGCCATGGCCCGGTACGGCATCACCGTGCCCGACCGGCAGCTGGCCTGCGCCCCGGTCGACTCGCCGGAGGGGCGGGCGTACCTGGGCGCGATGGCGGCGGCCGCCAACTACGCCCGCGCGAACCGACAGATGCTGTCCTACGCGGCCCGCCGGGTCTTCCGCCGTGCCGCAGGCGCCCGCCTGTCACTCGTGTACGACGTGTCCCACAACCTCGCCAAGACCGAGACCCACGTGGTGGACGGGACACGGCGCCGGCTGTGCGTGCACCGCAAGGGCGCCACCCGCGCCTTCCCGCCCGGCCATCCCGACCTGCCCGAGGACGTGCGCGCGTACGGGCAGCCCGTGCTGATCCCCGGCACCATGGGCACGGCCTCGTACGTGCTCACGGGCGTGCCCGGCGGGGACGCCTTCTCCTCCACCTGCCACGGCGCGGGCCGCGTCCTGAGCCGCCACCAGGCGGCACGCACGGTCGTCGGCCGGGACCTGGGTGCCCGGCTGGAACGGGACGGAATCGCGGTACGGCCACGATCCTGGCGTGGCCTCGCCGAGGAGGCCCCGGAGGCGTACAAGGACGTGAGCGCGGTGGTGGCGGCCAGCGAACAGGCCGGACTGTGCCGCACCGTGGCACGACTGGTCCCGCTGGGCGTGGTCAAGGGCTGAGCGGCCGCATCCGCACGCTGCGGCCGCATCCGCACGCTGCGGCCGCATCCGCGCGCTGCGGCCGCATCCGCACGCTGCGGCCGCACCGGTATGCGGCAGCCGCACCGGCATACGGCGGCGCACCGGTACGCAGCGGCCGCGCCCGCACGCGACAGACGCACTGGCATGCGGTGCCGCACCGGTACGCAGCGGCCGCCCCCGCGCGCGGCAGCCGCACCGGCATGCGGCGCCGCGCTCGCACGCGATAGCCGCACCGGCATGCAGCGGCTGCCCCCGCACGCGGCAGCCGCACCGGCATGCGGCGCCGCACCGGCGCGCAGCAGCCGCGCCCGCACGCGATAGCCGCACCGGCATGCAGCGACCGCACCCGCGCGCGCCAGCTGCACCGGCATGCGGCGCCGCGCCCACACGCGTCGACAGCGCCTCACGCGGCAGCCGCACCCGCACTCGTCGACAGCGCCGCGCACCTCGACAGCGCGGCACACGCCGACAGCCCTCACGCGTCGATCGTCACCGCGCACGACCAGCCGTACGGGCCGGGCCCGATGTGCAGCTCGTGCCATGAGACGGCCTTCGGAGCGGCACCGATGACCTCCACCGCCGCCAGCTCGGCCACCGCCAGCCGCACGTCGAGGCCGTTGTCGGCCTCGTCGGCCGTGTCCACCTCCACGTCCACGGGCACCCTGCCGTGCACCTCCAGCCGGAAGAGGACCTCGTCCAGGAGCGTGGCCAACAGGTCATCGTCGCTGTCCTCGGCCAGCCGGACGCGCTCCACGGCGGTGGGCCGCACCGCGGAGACGTCGGCGAAGCACTCCACCATGCCCAGCACGGCCTCCGCCAGACAGCGCTCCCGGCTGGCTCCCCAGGCCTCGACGCGGATGTCGGCGGTGTGCGGCACCGTGCGGTGGCCGTCCACTCCCTCCCGTCGCGCCTGCACGTCGTCATCCGGGTCACCGACCATGGTCGCCTCCCGCCCCACCGTCGTGGAGCGTGGTGGCGTCATGCGTCTCGTAGTCCCGCGTTCTGCGGTGCCGTCCGTGTGCCGCCCGGCCCACCGTCACGGCCAGGCCCAGACAGAAGAGGAGCGCCAGCGCCAGGCCGGAGCAGAAGATGGCGAGCGTGTTCATCGTGGCGATGTCCTGGCCGAACATCGACACGGTGTACTCGGGGCCACCGGACAGGTTGTAGGCGATCACCAGGCCGGTGAAGGCGCCCGTGGCCGCGAGGAGGAGCAGTCCGATGAGCAGCATCCGGGTCATCTCCTCAGTACGGGTTGCGTGAGCAGCGAGTACCCAAAAACGCGTACCTGTGTCCGGAGCCTCTCCGTCCCGCGTCCTGCTCGGCGGTGAAGTGCCACGGGCCCCTGGTCAGAGGTCCAGCAGGTCCCGCGTCGGCACCGGAAGGCCCAGCTCGAAGGAGCGGTTCGAGGCCAGGCCGGTGACCAGGGAACGGGCGCCGTCGGCCGCGTCCGCCGCGCGCCCCAGCGGGTCGGGCGCGGTCGGCCGTTCGCCGAACAGGTCGGCCAGCATCCGTACGTCACCGCCCCCGTGCCCGCCCTCACCCGTGGCGACCTTGATCTCGCGCGGCGGCTCCCAGAAGCGGCGCAGCAGCAGCTCGGTCCGTCCGGCGGTGTCGTCCACCTCCGCGCCGTGCAGGACGGGGTCGGAGCCGTTCGTCCGTGCCCGGGGGCGTGTCCACGTCGACTCCTCGACGAGCAGTTCGATGCGGCCTTCGCTGCCGTTGAAGGCGATGCGGTAGCCCTCCCAGGGGGCGTACGCGGTGAGGTGGTACGTCAGCGTCGCGCCGGACACGTAACGGACCAGCACCGCCATGTCGTCCTCGATGGTCACTCCGGGGGCGAAGACGTTCTGGTCGCGGTGGTAACCGTCCTCCGCCTCCGCGTCCAGGTACAGCGCGCTGAGCACGGCGGAGTCGGTCAGGTGGACGGCGAAGGGGTCGTCCTGGGCCGCCGGGGAGCCGTGGGCGCGGTCGTAGTTCCGGGCGAGGCCGCGGCGTCCGCCGGCTTCGTCGCCGTAGAAGAAGAGGCCGCCCTGGGCGTAGACCGTCTCGGGTCGGCTGTCGAGCCACCAGTTGACGAGGTCGAAGTGGTGGGTGGATTTGTGGACCATCAGGC
>NZ_VJZC01000801.1 GCF_009377185.1 Streptomyces spongiae | reverse complement strand
GCGCATCCCCACGGTGCGCGGGCCCCGCCCGTTTCTGAGACGCCGCTCAGGAGGCCCATGCCGGCCTCCTCGGTAAGTCTGCTGAAACCGCTCCAGGTGAAGTACTATAAATGAAGTGGTTCGCACGACTGTTCTGTCACCAGCCGTTCTGTCATCAACGGGAAGAGTCCGGTTTGCGTAAGCTCACGTACTTCATCGCCTGCTCGATCGACGGCTTCATCGGAGACCCGGGCGGCGACGCGTCGTCCATGCTCGCCTTCGTGGACGAGGAGTACCTCGGGTTCCTCAAGGAGGAGTACCCGGAGACGATGTCCACCCCCGGGCGCCGTGCCTTCGGCGTCGACGACCTGCCGAACAAGAAATACGACACGATCATCCAGGGCCGAGCCAGCTACGACCTGGCGCTGGAGATCGACGTCACCAGCCCGTACGCCCACATGCGCGAGTACGTCGCCTCGCGCACCCTCAAGGAGTCGCCCGACCCGCACGTCGAGATCGTCTCCGAGGACCTGGTCGGCAAGGTCCGCGCGCTCAAGGCGGAGGACGGCGGGCTCGGCATCTATCTCTGCGGCGGCTCGCAGCTCGCCGGCGAGCTGCTGGACGAGATCGACGAGCTCGTCATCAAGACGTACCCCGTAATGCTGGGCACCGGCATGCCGATGTTCGGTTCCGGGTTCGCCGTCACCGAGTTCTCGCTGGGCGAGACGCGGACGTTCAAGAACGGGGCGATCGTGCGGACGTACACCAGGAACCGCTGACACCGCGGGCAGCGGCGCCGGCGCCGGCGCCGAAAGAGCTTCGGTACGCAGGGGCGCGCGCGATCCCGTCCCGCAATACCCTGGGGGCATGGACAGAGATGAGCACGTCTGTCCCGTCTGCGGGCAGACAGTGGCCACGGTGGTACGGCGCCGCAAAACACTCGGCACCTGGGTGCCCGTCTGGGGCCCTGGACCGTGCAGGAACCCCCAGTGCACGGCGTGCGTCGAGTCGGCCGAGGAAGGGGCCCGGGGCATGCAGTCCGGCGGGTCGGCCGTGAAGGGCGCCGCGAGCGCGCCCCCGAAGTAAGCCGGAGCGCCGCCGCGCGCTCCCGAAGGACCCACGACAGCGACAGCGCCTGCTCCGGCGTGCGACCTGGCCGCGATCGGGGTCCTCGCCGCCCGGAAATTTCCTAAAGTTCATCCGTGTGGCCGTGCAGAGAATCGCCGGCCGGCTTCGACGTCTCCTGTGAGAGTCGCCCACACAGGCGGCCCGAACCGAAGGAAGCCGAAGGAGCGGAACCATGAAGTACCTGGTGATGATTCAGGGCACGCAGGCCGACTACGAGGGCATGCGCGGCAAGGACTCCCCGGGCTCCCCGGCCTATGACGCGGAGCAACTGCAGGCCATGTACGCCTTCATGGGCGCCCTCAACAACGACCTCGCCGAGTCCGGGGAAATGATCGACGGACAGGGCCTGGCCGAACCCGCCCGGACCCGGTCGGTCGCGCTCGGCACGGACGGCAAGCCGGTGATCACCGACGGCCCGTACGGCGAGACCAAGGAGGTGCTCGCCGGGTACTGGGTCCTGGAGTGCGAGAGCCTGGACCGCGTCACGGAGATCGCCGAGCGCATCCTCCAGTGCCCCGGCCCTGAGGGCATGACCGTGTACCCGGTCGTGATCCGGCCCATCCTGGACGGCGCGGGGGACGTGTGAGCCGTCCTGTCAGACGCACGACCGAGGTCGAGGACCTGCTGCGCCGGCACGCGCCGCAGGTCCTCGGCGCGCTCGTACGCCGGTACGGGCACTTCGACGCGGCCGAGGACGCCGTACAGGAGGCGTTGCTCGCGGCCGCCGGGAAGTGGCCCTCCGGCGGGGTGCCCGACAATCCGCGCGGCTGGCTGATCAAGGTCGCCTCGCGGCGGCTGACGGACGCCCTGCGCAGCGAGGAGGCGCGGCGGCTGCGGGAGGAGAAGGCGGCGGCCCTCACACCCCGCGACACCTTCGTGGTACCTCCGCCGGGTGCGGCCCGGGCCCCCTCCGAGGACGACACGCTCGCCCTTCTCTTCCTCTGCTGCCACCCGGACCTCACCCCGCCCGCGCAGATCGCGCTGACCCTTCGCGCGGTCGGCGGACTGACGACGGCGGAGATCGCCCGGGCGTACCTGATCCCCGAGAAGACCATGGCACTGCGGATCAGCCGGGCGAAGCAGCGGGTGCGGGGCGTGCGGTTCGGGCGCCCGGACAACTGGGAGGAGCGGCTGCCCGCGGTCCTCCACACGCTCTACCTGATCTTCAACGAGGGCTATACGGCGACCTCCGGGGCGAGCCTGCGGCGTGCGGAGCCGGCGGGCGAGGCGATCCGGCTGGCCCGTACCGTGCACCGGCTGCTGCCCGAGGACCGCGAGGTGGCCGGACTGCTCGCCCTGATGCTCCTCACCGACGCCCGCCACGCCGCCCGCACCGGCCCGCACGGCGAACTGGTCCCGCTCGATGAACAGGACCGCGGACTGTGGGACAAGGCCGCGATCGAGGAGGGCGTGGCGCTCGTGACGGAGGCACTGTCACGAGCGCGGGAACGGAAGCCGGAGCCAGAGCTGGAGCCGGGGACAGGGACAGGGACAGGGACGGAGCCGGGGACAGGGCAGGGTGGGCGGACGGTCGGGCCGTACCAGGTGCGGGCGGCCATCGCCGCCGTCCACGACGAGGCGCCGTCGTCCGACGCGACCG
Source organism: Streptomyces spongiae (assembly GCF_009377185.1). Classification (GTDB taxonomy): domain Bacteria; phylum Actinomycetota; class Actinomycetes; order Streptomycetales; family Streptomycetaceae; genus Streptomyces; species Streptomyces spongiae. Next base: position 918 of record NZ_VJZC01000801.1, on the reverse strand, counting down.
ACTGGCGGGAGATCCTCGGCCTCTACGACATCCTGGTCGCCCTCGTCCCCGGCCCCGTGGAGCGCCTCAACCGGGCGGTCGCGGTTGCCATGGTGCACGGCCCGCACGCAGGGCTCGCCGAACTCGACACCCTGGAGCCCGAGTTGGGTACGACCCACCGCCTCGACGCGGTCCGCGCCCACCTCCTCGAACGTGCCGGCGACACCGAATCGGCCCGTGCCGCCTACGATTCGGCCGCCCGCAAGACGCTCAGCCTCCCCGAACAGCACTACTTGCACGCGCGGGCGGCCAGGCTGAAACCCTAGCCACGGGCAGCCACGGGCAGCCACGGGCAGCCACGGGCAGCCACGGGCAGCGTCAGGCAGGGGAGGCAGTCGGCAGCCCACCCGTCTCCTGGCCGCGGCCCGTCAGGCAGTACGTGCCGCCCGCCGGGTCCCGCATCACCACCCAGTGGGTGCCCTCGGCGACCAGCCGGCCGCCGCTCAGGACGCCGATCCTGTCGGCGAGCTGGTCGGCCTCCTCCAGGTACTGCGTGGTCAGGAAGACGGTGACCCCGCCCGCGACCAGCTCCCGCACGATCTGCCACACGGGGTGGCGGCTGCGCGGGTCGAGCCCGGTGGTCGGCTCGTCGAGGAAGATGATCCGGGGCTCCCCGACGAGCGTCATCGCCAGATCGAGCCGCCGCTTCATCCCACCCGAGTACGTGGCGGGCAACTTCCGTGCCGCGCCCGTGAGATCGAACCGCTCCAGCAGCTCGGCGGTCCGCCGGCGCCCCTTCTTGCGGCCCAGATGGTGCAGGTCGGCCATGAGGAGCAGGTTCTCCTCGCCGGTGAGCATGCCGTCCACCGCGGCGAACTGCCCCGTGACCCCGATCTGCGCCCGGACCGCCCGCGGGTCGCGCACCGGGTCGTGCCCGCC